>JBFFVI010000133.1:0-5851 GCA_041570895.1 Gammaproteobacteria bacterium | reverse complement strand
GAGAAGGCAAGGGACAGGTCGTTGATATGGACCTGGGTCGCGTCACTGTGCCTGACCTGCAGCTGCCGGGCATGCCGCATCTGGGCTCAGGCATCACTTTTGAATACAAAGGCCGAACTGTACTGGCTACACCTAACCTCAAAAAAGGTGATGTCAGTGTCATCGACATGGAAACCTGGAAAACCATCAAACAGATCGAAACCCTGGGCCCCGGCTTTTTCATGCGCAGCCATAAGAACACTAACTACGCCTGGGTCGATGTATTTTTCGGCCCTAACAAAGATGCCATGCATGTGATCGATAAACGCACGCTGGAAATCGTCAAGACGCTGCGCCCTGCTCCGGGTAAGACTGCAGCCCACGTCGAATTTACCCGTGATGGTAAATATGCCCTGCTCAGTATCTGGGATCCCGATGGCGCGGTGATCGTCTATGATGCAGAAACACTGGAAGAAATAAAACGCCTGCCGATGAACAAACCTTCAGGTAAATATAACGTGTTTAATAAAACACGTTATTTAGAAGGAACCAGTCATTAAGCTCTTACGGCGGCGAGTTCAACCGACAAACATATAACATGCCAAAATGAGAAAATGTATGCCGGCTTAGGAATAGAATATCAGGGAAAAGAGAGCAGTGTTTCCACTATGAGTATTACTTTTTCTCCGGCCGCTGTTTTCCAAATAATTTTTTCATTATTTACACTCATTAAAGATAAGCGCCTGGCACGTGAGACAGATCGATTTATCTAAACGCCTGTAGATCCTGTTGATTGCCTGCCCTTTGGTATCGAAGAAATGGTCATTGCCAATTTTCTTAATAAAACATGATCTTGCTGCAAACTCATAGACTGAAGATTTCAAGCCGACAAAATACAGACCACCGTTTTGTTGCTTCAAACGGTTATTTTCAGAGACCAGCGCTTCAGCACCCGCCAGATCAATAAAATTGATGCCCGACGCCACGATCAGGATGTTATAGATCCTTTCGTTGTCGGCAATTTTTGTGATGCGTTTTTGAATGTGATTGATCGAACCAAAATAGATAGACATATCGATTCGGATGATCTTCAATTGCGGGCATTGCTTGAGCGGTTTATTTTCTATGTTGATTAATTTTCTGTGCTGATCCACGGGAGAAACATCGATCGATAACGTTGGAATCTGTGGCGTTGATGTTTTTGCCAAAAACAGAACCAGCGATAAAAGAACACCAAGGTAGATAGCAAACTCCAGCTCAAGAAACAGGGTAGCAAAAAACGTCGTCAGTAAAATTGTAGTCTCTGACTTGCTAAAAGATAATGTCTGTTTGATGTGGTGAAAATCGATCAGGTTATAAGCCACCAGCAGAATCACACCACCCATGGCTGCGATTGGCAGATACGCAGTCAGCGGCGCGATCAATAAAACGATAATCATCAATAATATGGCGGCAAAGATAGCTGAAAGCGGTGTTTTTGCTCCCGCCTCGTAATTGATGCCTGAACGTGTAAAAGACCCTGAGCCGGCATAACTGGAGAAGAAACTACCAACGATATTGGACATACCCTGGCCGATGAATTCCTGGTTGGCATCGATTCTCTGATTTGACTTGGTCGCGACTGCACGGCTGATCGACACCGCTTCGATCAACCCCAGCAGTGCAACCGCAAACGCTTCCGGTGCCAGCATCTTGATGGTCTGCAAAGAAAACTCCGGCATCGACAACGGCGGTAGATGCGCGGGGATTTCACCTACCAGCTTAATACCGTCGGTGTAATTCTTGAGAAAAATAGCCAGCACACTGCCAACCACCATTCCGACCAGCAGGTACGGCAACTTCGGCATCAGTTTTTTTGAAATGATGGCTGATGATAGTGTGGTTACCGCTATCAATAAAACCAGCAGGTTGATATCGCTTAAGCCCTGAAACAGATCGATCCAGATGTGCAGAAAAGATTCACCTTTAGGGATGCTCAGTGCAGTGATATGTTTCATCTGGCTGGTGGCGATCAAGATTGCCGCTCCGGCGGTAAAGCCGATAACCACGGTATGGGAAACAAAGTTTACCAACGCCCCCAGACGTGCCAGGCCGAATGCGAGCTGATAGACACCGGCAAGGAAGGTGAGCGTTAGCGCCATCATCACAAACTCAGGCGTTCCTGCCTGCGCATGATGACTTACCGAAGAAAACACCACGATGGAAATGGCGGTTGTCGGACCTGATACCAGGTGCCGGGATGAACCAAATAAGGCGGCCACGATGGGCGTGACCATGGCGGTATAAAGACCATATTCAGGCGGTAAGCCTGCAATCGTGGCGAATGCAATACCCTGCGGCAGGACGATGACCGCTCCGGTCAGACCAGCAATAAAATCTGCTTTAATCTCATCTTTTGTGATTAACTTAAACCAGACTAGAAAAGGGAATATTGATTCTATTTTCATAAGATATATATCGTCGCGACAGGGCTACAAATGTACGGATAAAAGGCACAAATTTTAACTTGTTTTGATACCGTATGAGGTACCACTAATGGCTATGTCATGCTTTATTTACAAGAATAATCAACGTGTTGATGCTGATCATGATTATCTTTAGCGATTAATCAGCCAGGTCTATCACCAGGAATTCACATGGCATTATGAGGATTCTATATTCTCGGCTTATGTTCGGGAAAGATAAAAATAACGTTCAATAGCATCACTCAGTACAACCACACTCTTTTCCCAGTGCCTGTTTTAAAACACCGATACGGTCAAGTGCTATTGATGTAAGTTGCTGTGCCATAAGCATCACGTTTTCATCGGCAGTCGTTTCGACCACAGCATCGTAGAATGCAAAGCTGCGGTCACAACAGGCACACAGCCGCTGTAAGTTAGAGTTCGGCGAATTATCGTTCTTTTCCATGTATGCGTTATAGGATTCCAGCTGTTCAAGGTTGTTAGTTATCTCTTCTCCTGGTGACTGTTGTTTATTGATTGCGTCATCATATAGAAGGTTTTCATTGGCACTGATCTGTAGTCGTGTTTCTCTGGCCAGCGCTTTAATCTCAGGAGAGTTTTCAGCAACCTTGTTCATCTCATCAGCCAGGTAATGATCGATGTGTATGGCTGCAGCCAGCAGGTCTGCCTCATTATGAACAGCATTGGGATTAAGCCTGGGCTCAACCATATTGTTTTTTCGCTCGGCATGATAAGCCAGTCGTCTTTCTGCTCTGAGCAAAGCCGCATGACCGAGTTCCTCTCGTGCCAGAATCTCAGCGTACTGGCGTACCGTTTCGTTCTCTGACTCAGCCGCTACATGGGTATAAAAACGAAAAGCGATCTCCTCGTTATGTACCGCAAAGGCCAGCGCTCGGTATGGTGAACTTTGATAAGGGTCACGCGCTTCATCGTCATAGGTGGTCGAAATATTCGGATCGCGCCATCTGACTGGATCTATCTTAGGGTTTTCTTCGATGCCTTCCTGAGCCATCCATTGCAGCAGCAGGCGTTCGTGCTCCTCTTCCTCTAACACCATGCGTTCGAACAGTGCGGCAGCAAATTCATTGGCCGCTTCGCGCATCTTCACGGTCAGCTCAGAATAGCGCCTGATCGCTTCACGTTCTGCCTGCAATGCAATAGACATCAGGTCACTGGTGGTTTTTACCTTGGTTGATAGCACGTCAGCCACTACTCCGAAATTTCATCATTTAAAAGTGAAATATATTATTTATCTATTGACTTGATTCTTATTTGATATGAATCAAGTGGAATGTGTCATATGACACACATAATTGCCATCTTTGACACATTAAACTACTATCAGCTGGATTGTCCACCGATGGACGGTTGTGCACATTATTCATCTGCGCATAATTTAGTGATACATGGGTACCTTCGTTAGTTATGTATTTACGGCCTGTTATTCAACTCATTATCTCACTGCTGCTGGTCCAATGGCTAAGCATTGGCCTGGCACAGGCCAGTTCAGAACTGCCGCGGTTTCTTGATGTTATCAATGTACAGGATATTTACCCTGGCGCTGACAAAATCGGCAGCCCTGACGGCGATCCGGTGGTGGCACCGGCATTCAAGCAAGGAGAGCAGATCGGATATGTTTTTCTGACCTCTGATTATGTTAATACCACTGGCTACTCAGGTAAACCGATACACCAGCTGGTTTCCATGGATAGCAACGGCATCATCCAGAAAGCCTTGCTGGTCGAACACCACGAACCCATCGTGCTGATCGGTATTCCCGAAAAACGTATCACTGCCATCCTGCAGGATTATGAAGGCATGGACGTGGGCAAACTGGTCCAGGGTGCACTGGATCACGATGTCGATATCGTCACCGGTGCTACGGTAACCGTCATGGTGATGGACGACACGATCCTACGCAGCGCCATCAAGGTTGCCCGCAACTACGGTCTCGCTGGCCTCAAACCCGAACAGAAAAAAACCGGCCCCGTCGCCACGGTGAATCCCGCTATAGATAATATCGAGGACTGGGTCTCACTGGTCAGAGAAGGTTCAGTCAGTCGACTGAAATTAAACCTGAGCCAGATCAATGCAGCCTATGATCAGATGGATGATTTTCGTGCCAGTGATTTTCCTGAGACAGGTGAGGCAGACGAGGTTTTCATCGAGCTGTACGCCGCCGTGGTATCGATACCCAGTATCGGCCGCAGCCTGCTAGGTGAAGGCGAATACAAAAACCTGATGAAGAAACTTCAGCCTGGCGAGCAGGCCATCCTGCTGGCGGGTGATGGCCGCTTTTCATTCAAGGGTTCGGGTTATGTACGCGGTGGTATTTTTGACCGTTTTCAGATCATTCAGGGCGATACTTCTATCCGCTTTCACGATCAATACCATAAACGTCTGCGCAGCATAGCTGCTGAAGGTGCGCCTGAACTGAAAGATGTGGACCTGTTCAGAACACCGGCCAATATGAATTTTAATCCGGCTGAACCATGGAAACTGGAACTGCTGGTGGGTCGCGATGTTGGCCCCACAGAAAAATTATTTCTCACCTTTGACCTTAACTATAAAACGCCACAAAAATACCTGCAGTTAACTGAAGTTGATGATGCCTCTGCCGGCATCGATACCACTGACAAAAAAGAACCGTTCTGGAAAAAGATGTGGCGGCTAAAAGTTCCAGAGATCATCGTCCTCGGTATTGGATCATTAGTACTGACGCTGATTTTTTTCTTTCAGGACTGGCTGGTCAAACGCCCTAAACTCACCGAGCGTGTGCGCATCGGTTTTCTCATTTTCACCCTGGTTGTTATCGGCTGGTATTTCAACGCCCAGTTGTCCGTGGTTAATATCCTGGCGATGTTTAATGCCCTGGTCAGCGGTTTTGACTGGGAATACTTCCTCATGGAACCGCTGATCTTTATCCTCTGGGGATCGGTTGCGGCAGCATTACTGTTCTGGGGCCGCGGCCCTTATTGCGGCTGGTTATGTCCCTTTGGTGCGCTGCAGGAATTGATCAATAAAGTGGCAAAGCTATTCAAGGTCAAACAGATTACTGTACCGTGGAAGATCCACGAACGCATCTGGACCTTCAAGTATTTAATCTTTCTTCTGTTGTTCGGCGTTTCATTGTACTCACTGGACTGGGCCGAACGCCTGGCCGAAGTCGAACCATTTAAAACCGCCATCATCCTGAAATTTGTCCGTGAATGGCCGTTCGTCATCTTTGCCCTGGCGGTATTGCTGCCGGGTATCTTCATCGAGCGTTTTTATTGTCGTTACCTGTGCCCGCTAGGCGCAGCACTGGCAGTCCCGGGCAAGATGCGTATGTTCTCCTGGCTGAAACGCTACAAGGAATGCGGTACGCCCTGTCAGCGTTGCGGTAATGAATGCATGGTTCAGGCGAT
>JBFFVI010000132.1:0-5918 GCA_041570895.1 Gammaproteobacteria bacterium | reverse complement strand
GCTGAAAGTTTTGCTTATCTACAGTCAATAGAATCGCGACTGGATTTTCTTGATGATACTCTGCACGGGCTGGGTATCGATGTGCCGGAAATGTTCAGCGCCGTTGGTGCGGATTATAATACAGTGGTTGATACGGTCTTACAGAGGAGGCAGCAGATACTCGAGTCACTGGCGCAGCCGTTAGCTGCATAATCGTCAGATACCAGGCAGCAATATAATATATGATGAAGTTTATGAGTCATCGTTAGTTATGTTGCTGTTTTTTTGTTGGTGATTATTCAACGGCTGTCTGCGAAAGCAGGCAGCCTGAAATCTCACACCGTCAAAGATAATGTCTAGATGGCTGAACCCGGGTTTAAATTTTTAAAAGTCGTTTTCAACCACTTGAACGATCGCCTGTTCTGGTACATAACGCGTTGCTTTTGTTACACTGGGCATTAATGACAAAGCAGAAAATAACATTAAAACGCAGTCTGTCGCTTTCCCTTATGACCTTTTATGGTCTGGGCAATATCCTCGGTGCAGGGATATATGTGCTGGTAGGGAAAGTGGCCGCCGAGGCTGGTTATTTTGCCCCGGTTTCCTTTTTTATCGCATCGATCATTGCCGCTATTTCTGCTTTCAGTTACGCTGAACTTTCTTCGCGTTATCCGTTAAGTGCCGGTGAGGCTGTATATATTTACGAGGGTTTTGGTGTAAAGAAATTATCACTGATAGTGGGCCTGTTAATTACTTCTGCGGGCATCGTCTCTACCGCCGCTATCGCTCACGGTTTTTCCGGTTATATGCAGATCTTTATTGATCTTCCGCGCTGGCTGATGATTACACTGATGTTGCTCATATTAGGTGGTCTGGCATCGTGGGGAATCAAACAGTCAGTGCGTGTTGCTGCCTTGCTGACCCTGGCTGAAGTTGCCGGTCTATTGATTATTATTGTTGTCGGTTTTGATCATTTGCCACAGTTAAGTCAGCTGTCTATGGATGAGTTGACAGGAAATGGTCTGCACACGACCTCGGATTCAATGCTTCAGGGCGGAATGCTATTAGGTGTTTTTTCGGGAGCATTTCTGGCGTTCTATGCGTATATCGGTTTTGAAGATATGGTAAACGTGGCAGAAGAGGTTAACGATGCGCAACGTACAATGCCAAGAGCAATATTATTGTGCGTGATAATTTCGACCTTGTTATATGGCCTGGTGTCACTGGTAGCTATCAGTGTATTGACACCGTTACAACTGTCACAGTCAGAGGCACCGCTAGCCAGTGTTTATTCGACGGCAACGGGCAGGGCGCCGGTAATCATCAGTGCCATAGGCGTTTTTGCAGTGATAAATGGCGCTCTGATACAGATCATCATGGTCTCGCGTATGCTCTATGGCATGTCAGATCGTGGCTGGTTGCCGGGATATCTGCAAAAGATTCATCCATTAACTCGAATACCATTGAATAGCACGATGCTCACAGTATCGCTGATGATATTTTTTGCCTTGTTGTTACCTATGGTGACGCTGGCAGAGCTAACCAGTTATTTCGTGTTAATGGTTTTTGCACTGGTCAATCTTTCTCTGATAAAGATAAAACGCCGTGATCCTAAGCCGGAGGGTGCTAGCGTATTTTCAGTCTGGCTGCCTGTGGCAGGTTTTGTAACAACCGTGTCGTTTTTTTTAATCGAAGTCGTGTCGAATTTTATCTAATATAAAAAAGCCCAGGCAAATAATGGTAATTAGCTATTGTTCAATTATTTAGCAAGATCTGTTTGCAGATAAAACGGTATCGATGCAGCGCTTACAGAGAAGAGAATATTATTGTTTACTCACCCTGGCCATTCAAATAAACTAAGCGTGTGTAAAAAAACTATGTAATTAATAAGGTGGTGGCAAATGGCTTACAAATGCGAAGTATGTGGTATGGGTATCGGCACAATGACATGTGCCGAATGCGGTAAAGAGCTGGTGCATGACACGATTACTACAGATGATGGCACACAGGTGCATGTATCTAAATGCCCTGATGGCCATGGTATGGTGAAATCACCGATGTGTTGTGGTCAGGATATGACGAATCAGGCGTAATCTATACGATAAGTCTGTTATCTAAAAAGCAGCTATCTGGCTGCTTTTTAGTTTTTAATATTATCTATGAATAAAAGTTCTTCTGCAGCATCATATCAGCGCCTGGAAAAATTACTAGGATTTGAAAGTTCTCTACCTGTTACAGAAGATTGGTCTGCAGCGGCTGATTTTCTAACGGCCATCAGTGACTACTGTACGAATAATAAACCTGAAACCATCGTTGAATGCAGTAGTGGAACCAGTAGCCTGGTGTTATCACGATGCTGTCAATTAAATCAATCTGGTCATGTTTACAGTCTTGAGAACGGGCGACAGTTTGTTGATCAAACACAGCAGCAATTAAATTCTTTTTTATTGACCGAGTATTGTGATGTTTTGCATGCGCCTTTAAAAGATGTCGAATTAGAAGGTGATGATTTCCAGTGGTATGACTTGAGCGATTTCTCTGTCACTGAAATAGAGCTGCTTAGCATTGATGGTCCGCCAGGCTTCATCCAGAAGCATTCGCGATATCCTGCATTGCCATTACTCTATCCGCATCTCGCGGAGCAATGTGTGGTTTTTCTAGATGATGCAGCGAGAGATGACGAACAGGATATAGTCGAGCGCTGGTTAAAAGAGTATCCCGAGTTTCAGGCTGAATATATTGAGAACGAACGTGGTTGTTTTATATTAAGACGAGGCTGAATGAGATTTTCAGGAGGCGTTGTAGTTTGTCTGCCATTCATCTAAGGCTTTATCCAGATCCCCTTCAGCGCCTATCTTATTCCAGAAATCAGAGAAATCTGACTGTATGTTCTCGATGGAGATATCCATCTTGTTAGATTTATCTTTGAGAAATAGCCTTATATTGTTATCAACGGTTTCGATATAATCATTTGCAATATCGATTGCCGGATTAATATGTTGCTCATGCAGTAATATCCCTTGCTCATAGGCTTTCAAGATGCCGAAATCTATCCGTTTGGAAAAGCTGCTCGCAGTATCTTCCGTGTTGCGGGTAAGGTGCACGTAGAAAGCATTATCGGCATAGGCTTCATCAAGTCGTCCGAGTAGCCAGGATAACCGGTTATCCGCTTCAATATGATCCTGTGGATAATTAAAACGTTTTGTGCCTATTTCAGTCAACAAAGATTCGTGAGCACATGTGTAGTTGTTTATGTGTTCACATGCTTTGATGAATGTGGTGGAGCCGCAGCGTCCGGTATTTAGGATGAAGATATTCATTGCGTAGCCGACGTTTCCTGGTTAGCCATTGAGAGATTTTTCCCAGCAGCTCAAGTCGTCCTGGTAATTCAGGATGGATTGTAGAAGCTTCTCCAGGTGTTTTTCCGCATGTTCTTTTTCTGTAATCTGCTGGTACGCATCAGTGCCTTCATCAAAATTATTCTGAATGTTGTCGAGGAAACTTTCAAAGTTAGTTAAGGTGTTATCAGGCAGTGTATCTCTGGTTGAGGCGTTATTCCACCAGTTCTTCTGGTCTTGCAGTCGTGTTCTTATCTGTGTCTTTAGCCGCAGCGTAGAATCGTGTTTTTTAATATAGCTGCTTTTTATCTTCTGGTATGTATGATCGAGGATGAGTTTGATTTTTTCTTTGTCTGAATCACTCAATGAGAGGCCGGCGCTGGTAATTTCTTCCATGGAAAACAATAAGACATCACCATAGAATTGACGGATGAATTCGTTGCCAAGATCTATGCCTCGTGTGCTATTTTTTACGCCTGCTCGAAATTCGGATTCACCTGTTGAGGCTACTGTTCGATTATGTAACATAGGTAGATTAGCCGACACAAACTGATGTTGAAGTTTCGATTTTAATAAACGGCCTAAAACCGGGCCGGCCATGCGCAGCTTGAGTGTAGCGAAAGGGATGAAGTAATTCAGTGCACTATATTTAATTATGTAGTTTCCGGTATAAACTGTTCTGGCAGTAGAAGTATTAGTAAAGCCATCCTCATAATTGAAGTATGTTTTTCTTGTTGGATGTTCGCCATAAAAAAAGTGACTGAGCTTGTTAGAAAAATCATGAAAACATTCTGCATTAGTATGTTTGCCGTGTAATGTGCAGTGATAATCGAATATCTGGTCATTATTCGTAAAGCCGAATAAATCTGCCATATCATGATAGGCAGCATCATCCCTGGTTTTCTTCTGATGCTGATGGAATATGCAGGCATCTTCAGGAGTCAATTGTGCGATTGAATTTAAAAAGGTCTGGATGTCCTGCTGAAAGTTTCCTGCCATCACAGAAGGAGAAACTGGAGGGTCGCCTACCACTTTTCCTGTAAGTATTGAGATGTCCTGTGTGTTGAATATCTCATTTAGGTAATGAAAGTAATTTATCGAATACTGGTTATCGGACTTCGTGGTGTTAACGCAAAACTCCTGATCACTATCGATGAAATAAATTAAGCTGTTATCTCTCGAGTTGATTTCGCTGATATTCTCATTCAGCTTAAGATAAGTGATATTGCGCATAATTGATGCGCCTTTATGAGAAAAGTCAGAGAGGTTCGTGATGCTGTTAGCGTCAGAAACGATAGCTGCTAACCCTGGTTTTTTATTGGTAGCAGTTTTGACCAGGTCAAGTTGTTCTGCCAGTCCAAAATACTCTGTTACAAGTCCTGCTGTGGTGAAGTCAGAGCAATACTTTTCATGTAGACGAATGTTATTTTCATCTCTGGAATCATCAGCGATCAAGACAGAAATTTTACTGAATCTATGGTTTTTTAAACCACCGTATTGATAACTCTGGCAGAGCATTAATAAACTGTCCAGGCATTGTTTTAAGTGTTGAGGGCGATCTGCCACCGGGATGACGATCTTGAAACTAAATCGTTGATCGTTTGTTTTCAGTTCGTATAATTTCTCCAGTACTTTAAAAGAGTTTTGATATTGTTCTATCTCTTTATCGGTCGGGTCATCCTGCCAGATATCCTGTTCATGCTTTAGTATCGACTTGTTATATAACGAGATGACTCGATCAATCGCATTGTCGTCAGCGGTCTGAGATAACTGCTTGATTAAGTTATCAAGTTCGACGGTATTTAGTGAAGTTCCTTCAGCTATTTTTTTGCTCTGTTGAAGGGATAATGGGTTTTCTACTGAATTCATTGGCTTGCGAATAGAAGTGGTTAGTTATCTTCTTGACGAGTAGTTCGGGAATGCATCTTTATCGATGATGATCTCGATAAGATTTATACCGGTGGTGAAGTCGGTGTTTTCAAATAGTGAGTTAAGATTATTCTCTGTTTCTATCAACATGTGATTGATGCCGAAAGAGTCAGCCAGTTTTTTGTAATCCGGGTTGTTGAAATCACAATCGATAAAGCGATTGTCGTAACTCTGTACCTGGTTTTTTCGAATCAGTCCCATGCTGCTATTATTAAATAATATTATATTTAGCGGTTTTTCATAATTAACTGCAGTCATTATTTCCATGCAACACATCTGAAATCCGCCGTCACCGATAATTGCGAACATGGTGGTCTGCTCAGCAAACTGTGCGCCGATCGCCGCAGGGATTGCATGGCCGAGAGAGGAAACGCCGGCGTTCGGATAAAAACGATTTTTCGTTGAAACCTGGAGCAGATTTTGTGCAAATATGATGTTGTCGTCAAAAACTGAAATACCTTCAGGGAAATGCTTGTTCAACTTTTCAAAAAAAGATTTAACCAGAGAGAACTCTGCCTGGAAAATTGAGTTGCCATCCCTGTTGGCCTTGTCTTCATAATTGTTTTTGAAATCATGGATGTTTTCCAGTTGTTTTTTATCTAGTGACTGTTCTGCCAGTTTTTGCATCACACTGTTCAGTGTGTGTTTGATGTCAGCGTTGATGGTCAGATC
>JBFFVI010000131.1:0-5925 GCA_041570895.1 Gammaproteobacteria bacterium | reverse complement strand
GTTGCCTGGATAGATATTGATAATAAAAAAATAGGTAAGGCTTATCACGGTGCGAAAATTTTCTCACCCGGCTGGTTGCTGAAAGTGAAAGAAAAGCCGTTCGTTTTAAATTACGTGCGTAACCATGGTGTGCGTAACTTGTGCCGCAAGCATCTTGATGAAGCGGGTTATGTAATGGGTAAAGATTATCTTGATGTGGCATGATCTGTACATGAGTGATGGTCATGGTAATTGTTTAAAAGTCGTTGCTCAAGTGAATCGTATCGACAGCCTCGTTGTACTATTGAACGCAGAACTGTGCTAGCTTAACTAAACTTTGCCTGCAGCTGATAATGACAATGTCTTCATCGATAAAACGCATGTTAATAAATACAGTCCGCATACTTTTGATTCTTATTCCTGGTCTTGTAGCCGCAGGCTCTGCAGGCGCAGATAAAGCACGATATATCGGCAGTGCTGGCTGTGTAGAATGTCACCAGCAGAAAAATATACTATGGCAGGCGTCGCATCATGCTCTCGCGATGCAGCATGCAGACGATAAAACGGTACTGGCTGACTTCGATAATAAGAAGTTTGCTTATAATGGGATAATCTCTACTTTTTTTAAGAAGGAAAATCTGTTTTTTGTAAATACCGATGGTGCGGATGGCACCCTGCAGGACTATCAGATCAAGTATACGTTTGGTGTGTTTCCATTACAGCAGTACCTGATCGAGTTTCCCGATGGCCGCCTGCAGGCACTTGGTATCGCCTGGGATAGTCGCCCGCAGCAGGATGGTGGCCAGCGCTGGTATCACCTTTATCCAGATGAATCGCTCAGCCATAAAGATCGTCTACACTGGAGCAGAGCTGATCAGAACTGGAACTACATGTGTGCCGACTGCCATTCGACCAACCTGCAAAAAAACTATGACATAGAAAATGATAGTTATCAGACAAGCTGGTCAGAATTGAATGTGGCTTGTGAGGCGTGTCATGGCCCGGCATCACTTCATCTTGAGTGGGCGTATAAAAAAGCTGAACGACAGCATTCGGATAATCAGCAACTGGACAAGAACAAAGGCCTGCAGACAAAACTTAATGAACGTAAAAACGTCAGCTGGAAATTCAATCCTGAAACAGGCAACTCGAGCCGCAGCAAAATAAAAACTACAGACCACGAAATAGAGATCTGTGCACCCTGTCATTCGCGCCGCAGTGTTATCAATAAAAATTACCTGCCCGGGACGGCGTTACTGGATAATTACCAGCCGGCATTACTGAGCGAGTTTTTGTATTACCCGGATGGCCAGGTTAAAGAAGAAGATTATGTTTACGGCTCCTTTATCCAGAGCAAGATGTATCACCAGGGTGTGACCTGCAGTGACTGCCATGAACCGCACAGTTTAAAACTGCGCGCAGAAGGAAACGGTGTCTGTCTGCAATGCCATGCAGAAAATAAATTCAATAAAACATCTCACCACTTCCACGATGAAAACAGTTCTGGTGCCAGCTGTGCAGAGTGCCACATGCCACAGACCACATACATGGGCGTCGATGGGCGGCACGATCACAGTATCCGCATTCCGCGCCCGGATCTTTCGCTCAAACTAAAAACGCCCAATGCCTGCAATCAATGTCATCAAGACAAAACACCGGCGTGGGCTAATCAGACGATGGAAAACTGGTATGGCAAGGACTGGTCGCCCGGCTGGCACTTTGGTGAAACCTTATATGAAGCGCGAAACGAAAAACCCGGTGCAGGTCAGGATCTTGCTGCTGTCGCCGCTTCGCCAAAACTGCCGGCTATTGCACGCGCGACAGCGATTGAGATGTTGCCGGCTTATCCCAGCCCCACTGCTTACCTGGTGATGCAACGATCATTGAAAGATAAAAATGAGCTGGTCAGATTGTCGGCCTTGCGCGCACTAGATAACCTCGACGCACCAGCACGTCTGCAGTTTATCTATCCGTTATTAACCGATCCGGTTCGTGCGGTACGTATCGAAGCGGCGAGAATTATGGCGGCCGTACCTCGCAACATGCTCTCAGAGCAGCAACGGATAATCATCGATAACGCCATTGATGAATATATAGACGCACAACGAGTCAATGCGGATCGCCCGGAAGCGCATATCAATATCGGACTTGTCAGATTAAGTTTGTCGCAGTTCGAGTCAGTAGAAAAATCTTATCTGCAGGCGATCAAACTGGACGCTGAATCGATCAATGCGCGGATTAATCTGGCTGATCTATACCGGTTGCAGCAGCAGGATGATAAAGCCGAAAAAATATTAAATCAGGCATTGCTGATAGCGCCACAGAATGCCGATGTGCACCATGCACTCGGTCTGCTCTATGTGCGTAATAAACAGATGGTTAAAGCGCTGCAGTCTCTGTCGCAAGCAAATGCACTGCAGCCGGACAATCACCATTATGCTTATGTCTATGCGGTCGCGCTCAATAGCGACGGGCAGACCGATGCAGCGATTGCTCTTTTGAAAAAAATCCTGCAGATGCATCCTGCCGATACCGATAGTTTTATCGCACTGATCTCGTTTTACAAACAGCAGGGTAATATCAGTTCGGCCACTTTATATGCGGATAAGTTATTGGAGATACATCCCGAATTTGGCACGGTGGAACAGTTGCTTGAGGCTTTATGATGGTAAATTGTAAGTAGTTTAAAGCCATATTAAACCATCAAACAAGTATTGCGTGTTACATTGTTAATGTCTAAAAATATAATCGTCGACGATTAAAACAGCTTAATGTAATATTTTATAGGGGTTTCACCGATAGAAGTATTAATCAAGTTGCGTTATGTTTACGTCATTTTTGTTATTCATGGTTCTTCTCATTGTTGGTCAATGTGCATGTGATAATAATCAAAGCAAAGGATGAGAATATGTACAAGCAACACATAAATGCCTTTGCGCTTATTAGACTCGCTAGTGGTTTATTGTTTATGTTATTGAGTCATACCAGTGTTGCAGAGGAAAAAGCCATATCGCTGGCTGAGCAGGCACGTGACCCGACGGCCTCGCTGACTGCCTTTGCCATTCGTTATGATCATATTGACAGCTTTCATAATCTGAGCGATGCGAATCAGAGTCAAGTCGTGTTGCAGCCCATTATCCCGTGGAAATGGGGTGAGCAGAAACACATCGCCCGTTTCACCGCATCGTATGTTACCAATGCCCCGGACTGGGGTTTACTTGCAGAAGAAGCGGCCAATGGCATCCCGCCCAATTATGTGCCGACGGCAGAACAGGAAGGCCTGGCAGATACAGCCGCGGTGGATCTGTTGATCTTTGATACCTCATGGGGACGCCAGGGAATCGGTGCCGCCATCGTGATGCCCACCGCCAGTGAGCCGGCATTAGGTAGTGAGAAATGGTCCATCGGACCGGCCTATGTGGCGATCACCAAATTTGGAGATGTTTCGGCGGGTTTTCTTGCGCAATGGTTAGTCAGCGTCGCGGGTAAAGATGATCGTGATGATTTGAACAGTTTTAGTTTGCAACCCTTTGCTGGTTATGGCTTTGGTGACGGTTGGTCGGTACAGCTATCAGACATGAACTTCAACTACGATTTAGAGTCGAGCCGTTGGAACAGCTTGCCACTGGGTGGTCGTATAGAAAAATTTGTTACCATTGGCACCCTGCCTGCACGTATCTATCTGGAATATGAACACAATTTTCAAGACAACGATGTCGCGCCCGCTGACACAATTCGTCTGGCATTTGTACCGTTGTTTTAGGCGGGTGCGAAGCTACTATGAACTATAGAGGAAGTATTGCTAATGACTTTTTTATAACGATAAATCATCAGACTGTATCTACCAACAGGTAAAGAGGAAACTCATGAAAAGAAAAATGAAAAACATAACTGGACTCGTTTTTACTCTCGTCATGTTAACGGCTGTACAGGCGCAGGCCGGAGCGAAGAAACCCAACATTCTGGTGATTATGTCCGATGATGTGGGCATCACCAATGTCAGTGCCTATAGCAAGGGCATGGCCGGCTATAAGACTCCTAACCTGGATCGCATCGCGAACGAAGGTGTGTTATTCACCGATTATTACGCCGAACAGTCATGCACCGCGGGGCGATCGGCGTTCATCACCGGGCAATCGCCGGTCCGTACTGGTCTGACCAAAGTCGGTCTCCCGGGGGCTGCACTTGGTCTTCAGCCGGAAGATCCGACGCTGGCCGAGATTCTCAAACCCCTCGGCTATGCCACGGGACAGTTCGGCAAGAACCACCTCGGCGATCGTAATAAGTTTCTGCCCACGGTCCACGGTTTCGACGAGTTCTACGGCAACCTCTATCACCTCAATGCAGAGGAGGAGCCCGAGCATGCCGACTATCCCAAGGATCCTGCTTTCAAAGCAGAGTTCGGCCCGCGTGGTGTGCTGGATTGCGTCGCCACTGACAAAGAGAGCAAGATTGATGACAAGCGCTTCGGCCCCATGGGTAAGCAGGAATGCAAAGACACCGGTCCGTTAACCAGAAAGCGTATGGAGACCGCGGACGAGGAGTTCCTTGATCGGACGACCAGATTCATAGAAAAGAACCACAAGGCCGGTAAGCCATGGTTTGCCTGGTTCTCATCATCGCGTATGCATTTCTATACGCATCTTAAACCGGAAAGCAAAGGCAAGACCGGTCTGGGCATCTACGCCGACGGTATGGTGGAGCACGACGGCCATGTGGGTCAGCTGCTCAAGTTGCTCGACGAGCTCGGCGTCACCGACAACACCATTGTTATTTACACCACCGACAACGGTCCACATTATAACGAATGGCCGGATGGAGGCATCTCACCTTTCCGTGGTGAGAAAAACACCAACTGGGAAGGTGGCTACCGTGTACCGGCTTTTGTCCGCTGGCCCGCAAAGATTCCCGGCGGCACAATCATCAACAATCCCACCTCGCATCTTGACTGGTTCCCGACACTTGCGGCTGCAGCAGGTGTACCGGACATAAAGGAAAAGCTGATGAAGGGCAGCAAACAGGGTGCTAACAAGTTCAAGATCTATCTCGACGGTTACAACATCCTGCCTGGTCTGACCGGTGAGGTGGTCGCAGATGCCGAATGGCCGCGACACGAGTTCTTCTACTGGAATGATGGCGGTCAGCTGGTCGGTTTGCGCTATGATCAATGGAAGATCGTTTTCCTGGAGCAGCGTGCGAAGGGCTTTTCGGTCTGGCGGGACCCCTTTGTCCCGCTTCGGTTACCGAAGATCTTCAATCTGCGGACCGACCCCTATGAACGCGGCGACACCGATTCGAACAACTGGGAAACCTGGATGATCCGCCATGCCTTCCTGCTCGTTCCTGCACAGACGTACGTGGGTGAGTACATTGCCACATTCAAGGACTTCCCATTGCGCCAGAAGCCAGCGAAGTTCAACCTGGATGACGTGATGTCAACGATGAAAACGGCCACCGGAAAATGATGGTTTGAGTGAGCGACGTGCCGTTACGAGTTTGAATGCGGTGAGTGAAAACTTCAACACACAGAGCGGCAGAAATCATGAATGGTATTGAGAAAATGGATGTGGATGCCATGGTTGTGCATACAAAGTTTTAGCGTTAGGCAATGTACCCGGTTATATCTGTCTTACAATGCGGTTAAGTAACCAACTGGGGGCCTGATAATTTCAGGCCCCGGTTTTTTTAAATTATTGTCTAGTATTAAACGTCACCTAAAAGACGGGGCTAATCATGCTGAAAAGCTTTGCATACAAACAACGAAATAAAATACTTGTTTTTTCTCTGCTGTTTGCGTTTTTTGCTCCGATTAACCATGCCGCTGCCGGTGCTCAGCCAAAACTTGTGTTACAGATTACCGTCGATGCCCTGCGTGGTGATCTGTTGAACCGTTACAGCAAAGTACTGGGTGAAGGCGGGTTCCGTTATCTGCTGGAAGACGGTATC
>JBFFVI010000130.1:0-5936 GCA_041570895.1 Gammaproteobacteria bacterium | reverse complement strand
TAACTGCCTGGCCTTACCTGCCAGTAAAACCCCGTCATGAGCAGGCGTCGTGACATCCAGAAACATCGCCGCAGTCTCGATGAAATCCATGACATCATGAACTCCATGAAAAACCTGTCCTATATGGAGACGCGCAAGATTAACGATTTTCTTGATGTCCAGCATTCGGTCGTCAGACACATTGAAACGGTAGCGGCAGATTTTCTCAGCTTTTACCCAGACACCCTGGCTGAACCCGCAGGCAGCGCTGTCGAGGTTCATCTTTTGATCGGTGCAGAACGCGGCTTCTGTGGTGATTTTAATCATGCTTTGCTGCGCCGGTTTGAAGCCATCACGGCAACCCGCACCCTGGATAAGCTTCACCTCATCTGCATAGGTCATAGATTACAGATGCTGTTACAGAATGATGAACGGGAAATAATAGCGATTGATGGCGCCAGTGTTGCAGAAGAAGTCGGCAAGGTACTCAATCAGATCGTCAATCAGCTGTCCGCCCTGCAGAGACGCTATGTTTCACTTAAGGTATATGCACATTACCAGAACGATGAACATCAGTTTATCGAACAGCAGCTGCTCCCCCCTTTTCAACACCTGCTTTATCATCAGCAAGAAGAACCGCATGAACCTTTGCTAAACCTTGAGCCGAGAAAATTTTTACTCGAGTTGAGCTATCATTATCTGTTCGTTGTCTTGTATGAGATTCTGTACACCTCACTCATGGCTGAAAATCGTCAACGCATGGAGCACCTTGAAAGTGCAGTGCGACACATGGATGAACAATCTGAAGAACTGCAGCGACAGGAAAATATTTTACGCCAGGAAGAGATCATCGAAGAAATTGAAGTCATACTGCTCAGCACCGTGAGTTTTGACGAGCAGCCATTTACCGGCTGACGAACAGCCGGCAAAGTAAAACAAACCATTCTTGCAACATCAAGCGCAATGTTTCTCTGCAACATTGCCAAAGACTCGAAGCTAAAATAGCCGCAATATCAGCTTAAGTTATTTGCCGTAAGGCTTATGCAGCAACGATAGAGAGTTGCGTCGACCCGTTGATGTTGCAGCTATGATGATCACCGTTAATGCGCCTAAAAACACAGTATAGTAGCAATGACCTATCACCAATGATAGCCAGCAATAACACCAACGTGATTTCCGCCTGCCTCAACCTCTGTACCAAAAAAAGTGACATCCGCCTGTGAATAGCGCAGCTGTAAACCTAAATTAAAATTTTGACCCAGTGTCCAGTAAACACCGCCATTAAGCCAGATCCCTGTACCGCTATCATCGACCGAAATATTGGTAAACGATGTCTCTTTGATTTCTGCACCAACAAACGCAATACCGCCACCAATGTATGGCCTTATAGAGCTGCCTGCCACTTGCCAGACTTTACGTATACCAACATCAAATTCACTGGTGCTGGCTTCTAGAGTAACGCCCGCAACGATGACTTCATCTACAGAAGCTAATAAGTCTATCGCAATACTGACTGGCCACTCCCTTGGCTTGAAGTCCACTAGCACGCCAAACTCTGCCTGTTCATCTGCAGGTTCCCAATCATCTTTGTCCAGTGTTTTCTGACCTAAAAAGGCGTTAACATTACCTGTCCATGCATTTACATTTTCATTTGCATGCGCATTAATAAAAAACAATATTAAAATTACAGCCAGGATATTTTTTTTCATAACGATTACTCTCCTTTATACTATACATTCATTTTATTTCTATCCCACATGTTACAGAGCTGCAATCATGCTGTTAATGACCATAACTATTTGTTCATAATGGTTGCTTGATATACATCAAGCAACCATTGTGAATTATTCATAGTTTGTATTCGATGTCTGTTTCGGGTCGAAAACATGGTTATGATCTACAATCTTGAAGCCATCCAGTCTACGTTGATAAATTCTGATATCTACGCGGATAGTCAGACAATAAAATATTACTGCAGATTGATGACAGCCTCTTTGAGCAAGCCATACAGAGGAATGATATTGCTTTTATGACTAACGCTGTCAGTACTCCAGATGTTACGTACACCCGCCTGTTTCAGATGTTGTATTGCATCATTAACAAACAGGGCATGGGTAACCAGCACATCGACATGTTTTGCTTTTTTTAACAAACATTTTTTAATTGCCACAGCCAGTGTCTGTCCGCTACTGGCAACATCATCGACGATGACTACAGAACGTCCATATAGATTGATTTCGGGTAAAGTGATTTCAACCTTTTTATCTCCAGCACGGATTTTATTACAGACGCCATACTGCCATTGATTGGGATTCGCGACAGCTTTTACCCATTGTTCTGCTTCGCTGTCCGGTGCCAGCAATATCGGATCATTAAAACGCTCGTGCAGAAATTCTGCCATCAGGGATGTCGCTGTCAGGCTCAGCGCATGGTGCGTCGGTACGGCCTGCTCCAGGCGCTCGATGCGATGCAGGTGCGGATCAACGGTGATCACATTATCAAACAGCTCGGCAAGTAATTTCCCCACGATAGGCTGGCTGACGACCTCACCGGGATGGAATGCTTTATCCTGGCGCATATAACAGAGGTAAGGTGCGACCAGGGTGAGTTCTTTTGCTCCCAGCTGACGTGCTGTTTTTACAGCCAGTAATAACTCCAGTAATTTTTCATTTGGATGGTCAAGGCTGCGGCAGAATAAAACATGCTCATGCAGTTCGACGGGTAGCGTCAGTTTACTTTCACCATCAGGAAAACGGTGCCGCTGTATCACATGGCAAGGTATAGCCAGAGCGCCAGCCAGTTTTCGAGCCTGCCTTTCATAATCATCAAAACACAGAATCATCATGACCGGTAACATTAGAATTCGACAAACGCTTTGGGTATCTGTTCTGCTTTGCCGATCTGATAACCGCTGTCTCGTTCGCTTAATGTCAGCGCAAAATTAAAATCAGCAGGAAATTCTGCATAGATACGATATAACGCCTCGCCTTTTTTAACGCTGTCACCTAACTTTTTAAACAGGTCGACACCCGCACCTTTATCCATCGGGGCACCGGCGAAGCGTGCGATATGTGCCATCTGCAGATTATCGATATTGACGACAACACCATCTGCTGGCGACAGCACCTCGTGTGTCAGTTGCCCCAGCTGATACTTTTTGCTCTGAACACCCTGGGCTTTAATGATCGTATTCATCATCTCCAGTGCTCGACCTGAATCCAGGATATCGCGCGCTATCGCATAACCATTACCGCCACGAACATCTGGATCGAACTCTAATACTCGCCCGGCAAGACGTAATGATTTTTGTCGCAGGTCATCTGGCGCCTCGGGAGAGTTCTGTAATACCTGCATCACATCCCGGCATTCCAGTACCGGTCCGATACCGGAACCTACCGGCTGCCGGCCATCGGTAATGATTACCTCCAGATGTATCGCCAGCTGGTCAGCAACAAACTCAAATAATTTACGCAGGCGCTGTGCCTGTCGCATCTGACGAACTTTTGAAGAAGGCCCTACCGGAATATCGATGAGCAGATGCGTCGAACCTGCTGAGAGTTTTTTTGACAGAATAGATGCCACCATCTGACCGATAGAATCGATGCCCAACGGTCTTTCCACTGCGATCATGATGTCATCGGCAGGCGACAATTCAGCGGTACCGCCCCAGGCCAGGCACGCCCGATGTTTACGTACGATGTCATGCAGTTTTTTGATATCCAGCTCAACATTCGCCAAAATCTCCATGGTATCAGCTGTGCCTGCTGGTGAGGTAATCGCCCTGCTCGACGTTTTCGGAATTAACATACCGTGCGCGGCAACGATAGGTACGACCAACATCGAGGTGCGGTTTCCGGGAATGCCACCGATGCAATGTTTATCCGCAACCAGTGATTCATTCCAGTCGAGTTGCTCACCGGATTCAAGCATCGCCCGGGTCAAAAATAGCACCTCGTCACGATCCATATCAGTTTGCCCCGAGGCAACAAGAAAAGCCGAGATTTCAGTTTTCGAATAACGTTTGTCGGTAATGTCGTTAATGATATGGCGATAGTCTTCCTGACTGAGTCGTTCACCGGCAATTTTACGCCGCACTGCATTCATCGATGCCGGAGGTTCAGCGTGATCGATACTGACCAGGTGGCCTTCGTTCACTCCTAACTTAGCGAACGCTTCTTCGGATAAACCCAGATCGGTAGGTGTGACGATGCTGTCATCATCGACGACATTCAATACCGCAAGAATACGGCGCCCGTCTGCACAGATTTTAACCTTGGAGAGCGCCTGAAAACCTTCGGCTCTATAGAGTTCACACTCACGATGCAGGTAAACGACATTTTCACGGTAGGTATCGATACCTAGACGACGTAATTTGAGAGTTTGCCTGGCTGACCCTAATTTAGATTTTTTGACCATGAGCTACTATCTTGCATAAGTTACTAAAGTCATATGGATATAATATAACAAAATCGCAATTCACAGTTTATGTTCTACATCAATTGCATGATTAATAATGCGCGAGCACGGCTGAGTGATGCTATCAGATAAGGTTATTTATCTGCACCGCCTTTAATCATGTGCAGATGAGCATTATTAATTTTAATTTTCGATGAATTTACCAGTTTGAACAAATCATCGAATGGCATAGGTTTGGCGTAATAGTAACCTTGAAGCAGATCACAATTAAACTCGCGCAGAAGATCCACCTGGGAATCATGCTCGACACCCTCAGCCACGACTTTGATGTTTAAACTGTGAGACATGGCGATAACGGCCTGAGTGATGGCAGTGTCTTTATCGCTGTGAGGCAGCCCGCTAATAAAACTTTTATCGATTTTTAGCTTGCTGATAGGAAAACTTTTCAGATAACCCATCGATGAAAAACCGGTACCAAAGTCATCGATAGCCAGGTGTATACCCAGTGATTTTAACTGGTTGATATTTCTGCTTACGAGTTCACTGTTATCCATCAGGATACTTTCTGTTATTTCAAATTCCAGGTAGTTACGCGTTGCTTTTGATTCTTTTAATGCGCTCCATACTGTATCGATAAAATCTTCTTCATGGATCTGCATGCCTGATATATTGAGTGCAACGGTAATGCCTTTGAGCTCTGAGTCTTCAATTTTTTTGGCATGATGACAGGCAGCATGGAGCAACCATTTGCCTAATTGCAGGATCAGTCCGGTTTCCTCTGCAACAGGAATGAACTCATCGGGAGCGACCATTCCCCTCTCCGGGTGATTCCATCTCATCAATGCTTCTACCCCTGAGAGTTCGCCGCTACGCATATCGACCTGAGGCTGATAATATAATTCCAGCTGACCTAGCTCTATGGCGTGACGCAGATCACTTTCTAACTGGTACTTATTGTTATGCACCACGTTCATCTCTTTATTGAAGTACTGGTAATTATTTTTACCATTAAGTTTTGCTTCGTACATCGCCATGTCTGCATTGACTAACAGATCGTTGGCAGTAACTGCATCGTCAGGGCAGACACTTAAGCCTATGCTTACACCGATAAAAAAGTTTTTGCCATCGAAGACAAATGGGTTAGATAAACATTCGATACATTTTTTGGTAACAGTAGAAACATCCTCAATGTCATTAATATGTTCAATAATGATGGCAAACTCATCGCCACCAATACGACAGATATAATCACTTTGGCGGACAACATTAGACAGACGAGACGACGCCTGTTTCAATAACAGGTCCCCTGTTTTATGTCCCAGGGTATCGTTTACCGTCTTGAAATTATCAAGATCAAGAAACAGCAATGCCATTAATTTATTTGTTTTTAGCGCTGCTTCTATTGCCTGTTCAAGTTTCTGCTGGAAAGAATGGCGATTAGGTATGCCGGTGATGACATCATAATACGCCAGTTTATCCAGATGTTTTTCTGCCTTGTATCGCTCCGTGAGTTCATGCGCTAGTTTTTCGTCATTGACCTG
>JBFFVI010000129.1:0-5954 GCA_041570895.1 Gammaproteobacteria bacterium | reverse complement strand
TGTGAAAACTGTCTGAGCGACTTTTGCGAGTTTTTTCACAGCATGATAGCTGTGCTGCTTCAATGGGAATCCCTGTGCTTTTTAACAGGGACGCAGCTGTAGTGGCGGCCTTTTCTGGTTACTCTTTGTGGGCTGTTGCAAAAGAGTAACTCGCCCGCGGGGCGAGACCCGCAATATCTAAGAATAAAACGAAAAAAATAATATCGAAAAATACCAATGATAATATCCGGCACAAGCATAATATCTTTCACAGCGATCAAGATGACAGATTTATTCTAAAAGACGAATAAACCAATTACCAACAACAACTCAATTCTTCTGTAACAATGTCATCGCATTACCACTATGCTCGACATCGAGGTTACCAAGAAAAGTCATGCCCAGTAAAATTGGACCGGGATGCTCGCCATCGATAACGAACGCTTCTACATTCGTTTGCGTGATCTTTCCTACCGAAACCGATTTCAAACGCACGCTATAGGCTTTTGCAAATCCTGAGGCGGTACTGACACTGGCCGGCGTACCCACCCTATCGTACGGTATACGCAGTTTTTTAGCCTGCTCGACATTCATCGCAATAGCACTGGCACCGGTATCAACCAGAAAACGCACAGAACGTCCGTTGATGTTTCCAAAGGTCATATACATGCCACCCGAGTTTTTATAGATGGTCTCTTTTTGAGTTTTAGGTGTACTGAAAGCAGTACTCACCGTATTGCCAAGAATGTACTTTTTTTGTTTGCCATCGACTTCTAAAACTGCACCACGACTATCAGCCGAGATCAACTTCACACCTTCCGGGCTGGTTTTACCCACCGCCAGAATATGACGAGTACCATCGATGAGCAATACAGCTTTGTTAGAAAACAGGCCCTGCACTTCAATTTTTTCGATTGCATGCGCAGTTACTGCGACACAGAAAAGCAGCAGCGTTAAAATAAATCGAGTCATAATAGGGGGTACCAGTATTGCAGCAACATCAGACAGCAGAGACTAATAATGCCGGCCAGTACATCATCAAACATGATGCCGAATCCGCCATGCACGTTTTTATCAAACCATGAGATCGGCCACGGTTTTACTGCATCAAAGAAACGGAACAGGACAAAGCCTATGAACATCAGAGTCCAGCTTTCGGGCATCATCAGCATGGTGATCAAGAAGCCAGCCACTTCATCATAGACAATAGCAGAATGATCATGTACCTGTAATTTTTTTGCAGCATAACCACAGACCCACGATCCAGTTAGTAGCACAAATAATGTCGCCAACACATAAACGAGCAGTGATTGTTGCTGCAGCAGATAGACCAGCGGTACCGTCATCAAGGTACCGGCTGTTCCAGGCGCTTTTGGTGATAAACCACTACCAAAGCCCAGAGCGACAAAAACAACGGGGTCTTTTAGTTCGTGTAAATAAATTTTTCTATTTTTATCTGACATTAACTAAACCTGTTAAGCCGTTATCCGCTAAGCGAAAATTAAAAATGTTTGAATCCTGAAGCTGAAAAACTCAGTTCCACATTATTCTCATCGATAAAGACCTGCTCGCCTGAGTCAGTCACTTTGCCGATACAGCTGATCTGTAAATCGTGTTTCTCGGCCAGCTCGATGACTGCAGATTCATCATCATGATCTAAAGTAAAACACAGTTCATAATCATCACCACGTGTTAATACCATAGACCAGTCCACTATATTATTGTGGTAAACCTCAAAATAGTGCCTGGCTGCGGGTGATATCGGTATCGTGTTCAGATCGATACGAGCGCCACAATGGCTGGCACTAAGCACATGACCAAGATCGGCAACCAGGCCATCAGAGATGTCGATCGCACACCTGGAATATTGCACCAGGTCCTGAGCAAACAGGACTCTTGCTTCAGGACGATTAAGCTTATCGATACAAGGGCTCAAAGCTTCATCGTCAAGCTTATTTGTAACAGCCTGTAAACCGATAGCTGCGTCGCCGAGCCAGCCAGTTACAAAAACTTTATCCTTAACTTCTGCGCGATCACGCCGTAATACTTTATCTTTTTCACATAGCCCCATCGCCTGCACGGTGATAGATAAGGCGCCTCTGGTGGTATCACCACCGATCAAACTAACATTAAACTTTGACAGCACCGCATGGAATTGCTTCGAGAACGCCTGCAGCCAGCTTTCATTGATCTCTGGTAGAGTGACCGCCAAGGTAACCCATGCAGGTTTTGCACCCATGGCTGCTAGATCACTCAGATTGACCATCAGCGACTTGTAGGCAATATCTTCCGCAGAAGTATCTTCTGGAAAATGCACACCGGATATGAATGTATCGGTGGTGATCACTAACTGTTTATTTTCAGCAACAGCAACGATGGCACAGTCGTCACCGACAGTCAGGGTCACATCGTCTCGCGTATTGGGAAATGTGAAATATTTTTTGATGACATCGAATTCAGAGTTATTCATAAATAAAGATGCCACATAGGTTTATGTGCTGGCAGGCAGGTTAAGATTTAGCGGACTTTACTTCGATGTGGCGGACTTCTTTTGCAACCTTATCTAAAACTGCATTGACAAAGCCATGGCTGTTTTCAGCACAGTATTCTTTTGCGATGTTTACCGCCTCATTCAACACCACCCGGTAAGGCACGTCAAAACGATGTATGAATTCATACACCGCTATACGTAAGATCGAGCGTTCAACCGGATCAACGGATTCGACACTGCGTGACATGTTTTTTTCAAGGAATGGATCAAGCTCGCTAATAGATGATGCAACACCACTGACCAACTCAGAAAAATATTCTGCATCGATGGCAGAGAAATTATTCTCTTCAAAAAACTCCTGCTTGATACCAGTAATACTATCACCCGTCATCTGCCACTGATAAATAGCCTGCATAGCAAAACGCCGAGATTTACCTCGCGCTTTGGCCACACTCTTTTTAGATGTTTCTTTTTGTTCTGACATCACTCAATCTATTACCGTGGTTAAATCGTTTGTTAGAGTCAATGCCTTAACCCAGCTGTTTGAAAATATTAACCATCTCGATGGCAGCGGCAGCAGCTTCCGATCCTTTATTGCCTGCTTTTGTACCCGCGCGCTCGATGGTTTGCTCAATATTCTCAGTGGTTAAAATACCATTGATTACCGGCAGGCCATGGTCCAGTGCGATTGCAGACAAACCCTTGGCAGATTCATTGGCAACGATATCAAAATGCGGTGTAGAACCACGGATAACAGCTCCGAGTGCGATGATCGCATTATACTTCCCAGACTGTGCCAGGTTCTGTACTGTCACTGGCATCTCAAATGCACCAGGTACACGCACGACGGTGATATCGGCAGCAGCAACTCCATGACGCAACAAAGTATCCATTGCACCAGCAAGTAAACTTTCAACGATAAAACCATTAAAACGCGCAACTACGATTGCAAAACGCCCTTCTGTATATTGCAGGCTGCCTTCAACTATATTACTTTTACTCATTATATATCTCGCCAAAACTTTGAATAAATTATTACTAAAATTATATTTATTTATATTGAATCAGGCATCATCACCGGATACATAATCAACAACTTCCAGACCAAAGCCAGCCAGACCATGAATGACTTTCGGTGCCGTCATCAACTTCATTTTTCTGACGCCCAGGTCCGCAAGTATCTGTGCGCCAACACCATCGGTTCGTATATCTGCCGGTTGTTTTACTTTAACAGTTTCCTCAGCCGATCCTGAGCGCTCAGCCATCCACTGCAAAATCCCTGCATTCTGGTCAGCCATACTCAATACCACGACAACACCCTGTTTTGCCGCAGCTACCTGCTTCAATGCATCACTTAATGGCCACGACTTAGACTCTTTCGAACCAAAGGCATCAGTTAAAATGTTTTTCATATGGACACGCACAAGTACGGGCTCTGCCGGGTCGATCTCACCCTCTGCACTGACCAGTGCATAATGTATTAGTGAATCAAGATTATTGCGATATGCGGTTAATTTGAAATCGCCGTACTCAGAGGGGAAGTCACTCTCAGCAATACGTTCAACCGTCTTTTCATTCTTCAGGCGGTAACTGATCAGGTCTTCGATCGTGCCTATCTTCAGCTTATGCTCTTGTGCGAATTTTTCCAGATCCGGACGACGCGCCATGGTGCCGTCTTCATTAAGTATCTCAACGATCATCGAGCTGGGTTCTAAACCTGCCAGCGCAGCCAGGTCGCAACCAGCCTCGGTATGTCCCGCACGCACCAATACACCACCGGGCTGCGCCATCAACGGAAAGATATGGCCCGGCTGTACGATATCACGAGGCGAGGCATCGGCTTTGACTGCAGCATGAATAGTTACCGCACGATCTGCAGCTGAGATACCCGTGGTCACTCCTTCCGCCGCCTCGATAGACATGGTGAAATTAGTACTCTCGATAAGATCCGTACCGTGGATCATCAGTGGCAGGTTCAATTGTTTGCAACGTTGTTCGGTCAGGGTGATACAGATCAGACCGCGACCATAACGTGCCATAAAATTTACATCATCCGCTGTCACTGCACTCGATGCCATTAAAAGATCGCCTTCATTTTCACGGTCTTCGTCATCCATGATGACGACCATCTTGCCCTGACGGATATCTTCGATAATTTCTTCTGTTGTATTCAACTTCATAATAATTTATTTAGTAGTACGTAATGTTAAGTGCTAACCTGTAAAGCCGGCTTTAGCCAGGGCTTCGAGTGTGATTCCATTCCCTGTTGCATCTTCCTGCTTCGTCAACAACCTCTCGAGATAACGCGCGATCAGATCCACTTCGAGATTAACTTTCGTTCCCGGTTTGTAGTTTTTTATAATCGTCTGCTGCTGCGTATGTGGAACGATGTTAATTTCGAAATCTGTACCGGTGATCTTATTCACTGTCAGGCTGATGCCATCGATACAGATAGACCCCTTCATCGCTATGTAATGTTTAAGTTCTTCAGGCGCTCTGATGAGCAGGCGGATCGAGCGCGATTCTTCCTTTATCGAAAGCACTTCACCTAAACCGTCAACATGCCCACTCACGAGGTGACCGCCTAATCGTGTCGTAGGCAATAACGCTTTTTCCAGGTTAACCTCGCTGCCAACATCGAGGCCTTTCAAACTGGTTAAGTTGATCGTTTCGTTGGAGACATCTGCTGCAAAATATTTTTTATCAAATTCGATCGCTGTCAGACATACACCGTTGACTGCTATACTGTCGCCAAGCTGCACATCACTCATATCCAGAGAGCCAACTTCAACGTGCAAGCGCATGTCGCCGGCAACGGGTTCGATTTTTTTAATGCGGCCAATAGCTTCGATGATGCCAGTAAACATATTGTTTTATTTCACCCCTGGCTGATGGAGATCGATCACGTAACTTGATAATGGCATCGATGAGGCATTATTAAATTCAGCACCTGCTGCAACACCAGCCTGCGCGATCTCTTCTGCAGATGCGGCACTATCATATACCGCAAACATCGCACCTAAAGCATATTCCGCGCCTGATCCGATCGCCCAAAATTTATTATATTCGGTTACTTCGCGTAACGAATGAACACCAAAGATACCAAAGGGATTTGCGATCAATGCATCGATCTGCGTTGATTCATAAGGATCATCCTCCTCATCCTTGGCATTTAAAAAATACTTTTCTTTTAGCAGTGGATGCAAGGCAAGGAAACTCTCGAAGATAGCCAGGCGTGATGAAAAATCTATCTCAATTTTTTTATCAACTACTTTTTTACTGGCAAAAACACTCTCCAGCACCAATTGATGTGCTGCACTACCGACGATACCCAGGTAGTTTTCATCATAGCGCAACACTTTATCGTGCGCAGCGTCATAAACGGAACTTAGCCTCAGATCACCAAAACTGGTGAGACTATCCGCAGCGATACAAACCTTACCGTCTTTTTTAGCAACAACAACTGTAGACATCAATAACCTCG
>JBFFVI010000128.1:0-5980 GCA_041570895.1 Gammaproteobacteria bacterium | reverse complement strand
TCACCAGTGCCTGGCGGGTATTACGCAGCAGCTCGACCTGCATCAGGATGCCGGGAAGTATGCTGCTATCGGGATTGGGCAGCAGGGCGCGTACCTGGATGGAGCGTGTCACCGGATCAACACGGCTATCGATGCTCTTCACTTCACCGGTGTATTCTCTATTGTCTAATGCGACCGCACGCGCTCTGATCTTCAGTCCGGGTTTGAGTTCGGTGAGAAATACCGAAGGCACACTGAAATCGAGTTTGATCTGACGGGTATCATCGAGGGTGGCGATGAGGTCACCGGTTTCGACCAGCGCGCCGACACTGATATTTCGCAGACCAACGATACCGTCAAATGGTGCCCGGATTATGCGGTCGCTGATCCTGGTTTTAATCGCCGTGATACTGGCTTCAGCCTGTTCCAGTTCAAGACGTGTACGATCGATCTCATCAGGTGATGTCAGCTGGCGATCTTCGAGTTGCTGCAGACGCTGCAGTGCAAGTTTGCGTTCACCGCGCACCGCCTGCGCACGTTTGAGTTCGGCCTGTTCTTCCGCCTGCTCCAGTACCGCGAGTATGGCACCTGCCTCGATCTGCTGGCCATCTTCGAAACCGATGCGGGTAATCTTTTCGGTAACGTTGCTGGTGATGTTGACGGATTCGGTGGCACGCGCGGTGCCCAGCGCTTCGACACGATCAGAAATTTGCTTCACCACCACTGGTGCAACGATAACGTGTTTGGGTTTGTCTTTGGACGCAGGTGCTGCATAGGCAGATGCAGCTATCAGCAGCACGGGTGCTATCAGGTAAGCCAGCCGTTTATGAAGATGATTTCGATGTGGGCGTTTTCGATGAGGGCATTGATAATTAAACATCTGTGTCTCTGTTCTGCTAATGACTTAGATTCGATGAATCCTACTCTCTGTTCATAGGCAAAACAATACAACGAAATTGTGGTTACTCACCGGGCAGGAGTAAATGAAACAGTGTAGTACAGAGGGGACATTTTCTATCTATCTTATTTATTATTCGATGCTCTTTAACATTCAAGTGGTGCCTGGACAGAAGTTATATTTTATTGATCTGACTTCCAGCTCATCGGTGAGTTGAGCACGGGCAGGTGTTGTTTGATTATATTATTAACTTCAGGCAATTCGAAAACGAGCAGACCATAACTGCTGTAATGCGGCAGCTTCCTGGCGATGGAAGCGATAACATCAGGATCATGCGCGCCGATAAAACCGAGCGCGGTTCGACGGTTGTCTGCATCGAGCATAACGACGGCATGTTTATCTGCATGCAGTTGTTGTCTGTCTATGGTAATCGTATTTTCTGACAACGATTGTGAAGATATCTGCCTCATCGAAGCTGGATAGTGTGCAGTGAAGTATTGCCGCCGGTCTTTCAACAATGCGTTATTCCAGCCCAGTAGCCAGAGCGAGACACCATCGGGTATCGTCTTTATCTCGTTATCAAAAACGAGTTCTACATTTTTATAACGCCTGGACCATGAAGCGGCCAGGTCTTGCCATGCTTTGATCTGTTCTGCCGTCGCATCAGCAGGCATCACCAGTAACTGTTTTTTTGCGCCGAACAAACGACCTAAGGAAACAGGGCGTTCATCAGCACGCAGTAGCCTAAACACATCGTAATCAGGATCCAGAGTTATTGCCTGTGGTTGTTTTTCAAATTTTAAGGTGATCAGATTGTTTTTTTCAGTCAGCTGAATATTTTCGCGATGTGTATGTGTGTCGCCTTGCAGTGAAATCTCAAGCGGTATCAGCAACTGATAGGCCGGGCCCTGTTGTCGCTGGCTAACTTTGATCGAGAGTGAATAAGCATCGACCAGTTTGTCGACACTGACAACATCCAGTGATATTTCCGGTGCGCCTGTCCTGATCAGCCATTGCTCGATAAAATGCGAGAAGTTTTTATCGTGAAGGATTTCAGTATCGCTAGACATCAGTTGCTCGATGAGATCGACGAAATTGGCATAACTGAACTGGTAAGACTTCCAGAATTGTCTGATGTTGTCGTCGAAAACATCATCACCGTACCGGTTTCTTAACATGTGCAATATCATCAGTGCCTTGCCGTAGCCGATTGCCTGGCTGGCTTCATCATGGCGTGAACGGAAGTCTGTCAGTGCAAAGTCGCCTTGCTCGGCGGCAAAGTTTGCATAACGTTCCAGTGCCTTGCGACGGTATTCTTGGCCTTTGCCCTGCTGTTCGCTGCTGTAGTGGTCGGACATATAAGCCGTCAGGCCTTCGCTCCAGTTGCCTTTTGAAACATCGACATAAACACCGTTACCCCACCAGTTGTGCAATATCTCGTGCGGCAGAGATGTGTCAAGGATGAAGGGCAGACGTATCACAGTCGAGCCGAGCAGGGTAAAGGAAGGCATGCCGTAGCCTGTCTGCCATCGATTTTCTACCACGGCGAACTTGGCGTAAGGATAGCGCCCGATCCATTCGTTATACAGGCCGATATAGTGAGCAGAAGTCTGCAGGTATTTTTCTGCCAGTTCAGTATCTGCCTGATACAGATAGACGACGATTTCTATTCCTTCATAATCTTTCGAATACCGCTGGTAATCGCCGCCTAACAGGTAGAGTTCATCCTGTGGTTGCGGCATATCGAAAGTGTAAGCAGAAACACCATTGTCGATGCGTTTACCCTGGCTGATGATCTGCCAGTTATCTGGCGCTTCGACATGCAGAGTGGAGGTGTGTAAGGGAAAATTTTTGAACACGGGCAGCCAGCCACTGACGGCATCGAGGTAGACGTTTTCTGTGTCCAGAACTGATTCAGGCATATCGAAAGGCCCTGACGTTTTTTCTGAAACTATTTTGCCTTCATAACTTAGCTGAACCTTTCCATCAGCGGGCAGTCTGCTTATTCGATAGTGGCGCAGACGACCTGCGTCGGATTCTCCGAGCAAGGTCAGTTCGACGCCGGCTGCTTTGACAGTCAAACCGTTTCTCAGCGAAAATTCTGTGCTGACAGTAGCTGCTGGCAGTTGTATGCTATCGCTGACGCTGATGCTGTTTTCAGCAGGACGCAGCTTGACATGTAATTGATGATGGATGGTTTCTGTCGCTGCCGCTGTCGAAGCTGTCAAACTTAGAACCAGCGATAATAATAACCAGAGAGACTCTTTATGACTCAGTCGATACAACAACCTGTTGAGTTCGAACATGTTAACCCTCGATTTAGACAGATAGACTTTAGTGGCTCAATACTGTTTTCAATCGTAACAATATTTATCCTTTGTATCAGCAACACCGTCTCTGCCATGACGCCTGCAGTCAATATTCCACTCAGCAGCAGCGCGCATACCGTTAGGAGCTCCGCCACAAAACCGGTTACAAATCTACTCGTGGTAAAGCTGGAGCAGACTGATCCGCTGGCACAGACGATAGATAAGATCGATGCTGCACGAGTAATACTTGTGGGGGAGTCACACACGAGATATGACCACCACCTGGTGCAGCTGGAAATATTAAAGCTGTTATATCAGAAATCAGCAAACCTTGCTATCGGCGTCGAATGGTTCCAGCAGCCTTTTCAAAAATATCTGGACGCTTATATTGCCGGTGAAATTGAAGAGCAGACAATGCTTCAGCAGACCGGTTATTTTGAACGCTGGCGATACGATTACCGGCTTTACCGGCCGATACTTCAGTATGCACGTGAACATAAGATTCCTGTTATTGCTCTTAATGCCTCGAAAGAACTGACTGATGCACTGAGCACATCAGGCTTCGACGAGCTACCTGCCGAACTGAAAGAACAGCTGCCAGAGAGTTATGACTGGACAGACAAAGAGTACGAACAACGCCTGCGCAGCGTATTTGATGAACATCCGGAATATTCCGGTGAATTTGAAAGTTTTCTTCGTGGCCAGCTGACATGGGATGAAAGCATGGCTGAACGTACGGTAAAGTACCTGCATGATAATCCTGAGTCACGTATGCTGGTGCTAGCTGGCAGTGGCCATATCGCGTATGGCTCTGGTATACCCAAGCGGATAAAACGACGCATCGATGTCGAGCAGTATTCGATACTGGTGTCACAAGACTTCATGCCATTATCAGAAAACAGTGCAGATTTCCTGGTGTTGTCTCCGGTACAGTCACTCGAACCTTTTGGCCTTATCGGTGCGTTACTGGAAACCAAGGGAAAACTTCTCGTCATCAAGGGCTTCTCGGACGATAGTGCGGTAAAAGATGCCGGCCTGAAAAAAGGTACGGTAATCATAGGTGTTAATGATGTAAACGTTGAAAGTTTTGCTGATTTCAAACTGGCCATACTAGATAAGAAACCGGGGGACAGCATTGAACTTCACTATGTTAAAAATGCTGCAGCTGGCCGCAAAGATAGAAAGAGCATCAAGCTTGAGCTCAGATAATAAATTTGTTTCAGATGTTTCTTCTATGATGCCTGGATAATCGTAAGCGGCGTGAATCCCTGAAACTCTCGACAAGATCGATAGTGAGTTGTTGACAAATCCAGACAGTCAGCAATGTGCAATCCCGATATTTAACACCTTCTTTTACTTCCATATAATTTTTCTCAGAGTAAAATAAACCATACTACTCTTGAGAAAGAACACGCTGTGCCATTGTACTACGCGGGATAATCTTATCGAGTGGTGTCGGTGATAATTACTACTGATGGAGTTATTACTAATGCTTAAAATCGATGGCATACCGCCAAGACTGACAGAACAGTTGTGTGAACAGCTAATCTGTCAGCAGTACTGGCACCAGGGAAAACTGGTTCAGGAAGTCGACATCCTTTATCTCAAGGTGAATGGGCACTGGCACCAGCTCTATTTCGATGCAGGCAGGGTCTTCTGGCGAATTCAGAAGGTGGCGCCGGTGCCGGTTGTAGAACAGGAAGGTGATACTTTCTCCTATCCGCTGATCAACATCGGTGAAAAGTATGCGCTTCAGGACTGCATCATAAGCGACTGTATTACCGAATCGTTAGGCGAAGGCGTCAGGGTTGCCCTGATCTTTGAAGACAGGGGTTCTTTGCTCGTTACCTATAGCGATGACAACACGCGATTGCAGTTTATCAAGTCGTAAACCATGAGCAGAGCAACATCAGGTCGCCTGAAGTGAACACGTCATCATCCAGTAACTGGTCAGCAAAGGTCACGCGTGAAAGTCATGCGCTGGATCTGGAAGCAGGTGTTTTTACCTGGAAAGATGCCAGGAAAATTGCATTATCTCTAAAGCACTCTGCAGATATCAGTACTCGCCGAAAATCAGATCCTTTTCGTTCCGCTATGTCGATGCTGGTTTTTTATATCAATCGTGCCGGTAAGAAGTTGCCTGAAGATCAGAAAAATATTCTGCAGCAGGCTAAGGACGAGCTGAGAAAACTTTATGGTAAAGGATCAGAGGAAGACCCGGGATAGACCACGTTTATTGCTTTTATCCATAAGATAAACGTGGTCTGTCCCCGTTTGATAATGGTCTTTAGCCTAATTTCAGAGTTGAGTTTGTATGCACTGCTAATGATTCATTCAACACCACGATCTCTGCTTTTCTGAAAAAGTTAAATTCGGTGGCGGTGACTGATGTATAGGCACCCATCATGCGACCGATGATCAGGTCACCGTTATTGAGCTTCGGCAACAGGATGTCTTCTGAAATGACGTCAATACTGTCACAGGTCGGCCCGGCAAGTACCGAAGGCAAACCTTCGCCTTCATCATGGAGTGCATGCAGAGGGTAATGACCGTGATCAAAGATGATGCCGCTATAGGAACCATAGATGCCATCGTCGAGGTAATACCATGTTTTACCATCCCGTTCGGCCTGACCCATAACATAAGACACAGAGATCACTGCCGGCGCAACGATAAAACGGCCAGGTTCAGCGATGACTCTTACGGTATCTGACAACTTTGCCAGGGCATCGCGGATGGGTGCGCAGAATTCGTCGATGTGCATGATGTCAGCGTTATAAGAGAACGGGAATCC
>JBFFVI010000127.1:0-5990 GCA_041570895.1 Gammaproteobacteria bacterium | reverse complement strand
AGTCGTCGACACCGTGATCGAAGGCTTTGACCAGGTATTCGACACCATCGTGCGCAGTAAACAGGATGATGGCGGTATAGGTGCCTTTCTCTTCATCGCGTTGCCTGATGAGTTGAGTGAGTTCCAGTCCGTCCATCTCAGGCATCATCCAGTCTGCCAGAACAACATCGGCATGTTTTTGTGTTATCATCGCTAATGCTTCAGTCGCACTATCCGCCATGCGCACACCGTTATAGCCTGCTTTTTTTAATGCGGTTTTAACCACGATACGGCTAAATTGTAGGTCATCAACGATGATGATAGAGAGGTCTTTACTGGTCATGAAAAAGGCGATGTGTCCCGATATTGTTCGAATTATCTGTAATTAGCAGTGTTAGTGTGACTATAGCGAAAAAATCATATAATTTCTTCACTTTTTTGCCCTGTAAAAAAGTTTATAAGTTAATAGTTATCAATCATTTGAGTCACTCCACACAGGTCCGCAGGAATTGGCCCATTGATTGACTATGATGCAAAATAATTTGGCTGTCTGGCGCGCGTCATACAATGCCGTGTGCGCTTCGCCGGTGTCCCAGGGCAGGCCGGCTGCCTGAGCGGCACGTGATAATACCGTCTGACCGTAGGCCAGACCGGCCAGACTGACGGTATCAAAAGTGCTGAAGGGGTGAAACGGATTGCGAGATATCTTGTTTCGCTCTGCAGCGGCAAAAATAAAATTATGGTCCAGTGTTGTATTGTGACCGATCATGATCGCGCGTTTACATTTATGCTGTTTCATCTCTTTATGAATGAAGCGGAACAGTTCGCGTACAGCAGTCTCCTCATCTTTAGCGGCGGCAATCCGGAACGGGTGGTGAGGATCGATACCGTTAACTTCCAGAGACGCCGGTTCCATGTTTGCACCTTCAAACGGATTGATATGACACTGGTATTCATTGTTTGTCGTCATATTGCCGTTTTCGTCAATTTTTAGAGTGACGGCGCCTATTTCCAGCAGGGCATCCCTTTTTTCATCAAAACCACCGGTTTCGACATCGATGACGACGGGATAAAAACCGCGGAAACGTCGGGACATTAATTTAAGTTCTTCGTCGCTCATACTGGCGTATTTTATATGTTTTTTACTTTACTGGTTTAGGCGAGTTTCCAGTTGATGGTCTGGCCGGCTAAAAATGGTATAAGTGTGTTTTCCCCCAGTGGGTAGTGATCCGGGACTTTCCAGTCCTGTTTTACCAGCGTGATGGAGTGTTGATTACGTGGCAAACCGTAAAAATCAGGCCCGTTAAAACTGGCGAAGGCTTCCAGTTTATCCAGTGCGTTTTGTTGTTCAAAAATCGAGGTGTAAATTTCAATTGCGGCATGTGCAGAGAAGATGCCGGCACAACCACAGGCACTTTCTTTGGCGCGTTGGGAGTGTGGCGCGCTGTCCGTGCCTAAAAAGAACTTATTGTTGCCAGAGCGGATAACTTTCAGCAGAGCCTGTTGATGTATATCACGTTTTAACACCGGCAGACAGTAGTTGTGTGGCCGTAGTCCTCCCTGAAACATGGCGTTACGATTGAATAATAAGTGCTGAGGTGTGATGGTTGCAGCGATGTTATCACCGGACTGCATTACAAAATCAGCGGCTTCCTTTGTTGTGATGTGCTCAAATACAATTTTTAGTTCAGGAAAACGTTGCGTCAATGGTTGTAGTGTTTTGTCGATAAATACCTTCTCACGATCAAAGACATCTACCTCTGGGTCGGTTACCTCGCCATGAATTAACAGCGGCAGCCCCGCCTTTTGCATTTCTTCCAGCGCAGCATCACAGAGGCGGATGTCAGTAACGCCGGCATCAGAGTTGGTGGTTGCGCCAGACGGGTAAAGCTTCACTGCTTTGATAAAACAACTTTTACGTGCAGCAATGATCTCATCTGGCGAAGTATTATCCGTCAGATAAAGTGTCATCAGCGGTTCAAAATCAGTGCCATCAACAGCAGCAAGGATATGATCGAGGTATTCTACTGCCCGTACCACGGTCGTTACCGGCGGATTTAGATTGGGCATGATGATGGCGCGAGCGAACTGTCTGGCAGTAAATGGCGCAACACTGATTAAAGCTTCGCCATCGCGCAGGTGTAAATGCCAGTCATCAGGCTGTGTGATTGTGATCTGAGTGTTAGTCATAATTTGCTGTCCGAGCATGCTGCGCGAAGCGATTCTCTCGTTATGGCGACGTTAAAATATTCTCAATTTGCGGGGGCACGGAGTGCCAAACTTTGTGTAAACTGTACTTTTCCGACGATTTTTGCCTTGCCACCACTAAAAATCTACATCGTGTGAAGCACTCGTCCTATATTATGCCCTAAGTTGAGATGTCTGTACTTCAAAAGTTATTGTCTTTATTGGTTTTAAAGTCTGCGCCGCAGGATTTGCCGTACTCCCCACGATTGCTAGTACAGTTGATGTTGGCGTATATTTTATCAGGCATCGTGGTGTTGCAAACCACATTAAACCCGGAGGATATACTTAGCGGGTTATTATTGGGTCTGTTAATACAATATGTGTTTACTTACTCAGTATTGAGGGCGTTAGATAAAAAGGCGAGATTTGTACAAACATTCTGTGCCATCCTGGGCATCGGTATTTTATTTAATTTATTATCATGGCCGGTGTTCTCCATGCTTTCTGATGAAACTGCCCAGGAAGCGATGAGATCATCGATGTCGTTGATGTTTTTATTGATGATAAGTTGGGAAGTCCTGGTAAAAGCACATATATTTAGACATGCGTTAGAGATGCGAATGTTTAGTGCATTAGCATTATCTTTTTCATTGTTTTTTATTTCAGTCGCACTATCGCAGTTATTATTTCCTGGCAATGGGTCCAGTTAAAAGGAGTACTTCGTTGAAAATTCACATCTTAGGTATCTGTGGCACTTTTATGGGTGGTATCGCCGTGCTGGCTAAACAGGCCGGTCACGATGTCAGTGGCTGCGACGCAAATGTTTATCCGCCGATGAGTACACAGCTGGAAGAGCAGGGCATCCGTCTGTGTGAAGGTTTTTTTGCCGATGATATTCCCGATGATGTCGATGAAGTCGTTATCGGTAACGCCATGTCACGCGGTAATGAGGCGGTCGAATATGTTTTAAATAAAAACATTCCATATTCATCGGGACCAGAATGGTTATCAAAACATGTATTAAATCAGCGCTGGGTGTTGGCCGTGGCAGGTACACACGGCAAGACCACAACCACCAGTATGCTCGCCTGGATGCTTCAGTATGCGGGCTTGAATCCCGGGTTTTTAATCGGCGGCATTCCGGCTAACTTTGATCTGTCTGCACGCATTGGTGATGATCCGTTTTTTGTCGTCGAGGCAGATGAATACGATACGGCGTTTTTTGATAAACGTTCGAAATTTGTGCACTACCATCCAAGAACCGCGGTGTTGAATAATCTTGAATTTGATCATGCCGATATTTTTGAAAACCTGGATGCGATAAAAAAACAGTTCCATCATTTCGTGCGCACCATTCCTGGCGATGGTTTAATCGTTAAAAATGGTGAAGATGAAAATATTAACGATGTTATCGAACTAGGCTGCTGGTCTCAAACGGCGGCGATTCATCGATGCCACCAGGACGGTCATAATGACGATGACTGGTCGCTGGGCAAAACCAGTGAAGATGGAAAATATTTTGAAGTGCTGCTGGATGGCAAGATGGTCGCCAGTGTTAACTGGTCACTTCATGGTCTGCATAATCGGATGAATGCCCTGGCTGCAATAGCAGCAGCACAACATGCAGGCGTTCCGGTCGAGCTTTCCTGTGAAGCGCTTAACGAATTCAAAGGCATCAAAAGACGACTTGAAGTCAGAGGTGTGGTTAATGAGATAACGGTCTATGATGATTTTGCACATCACCCTACTGCTATCGAAGGCACGCTGGCTGCGATGAAAGAAGTACAGGGTAAGGGTAAACTGTTCGCCATATTGGAGCCGCGCTCAAACACCATGCGCATGGGTGTACATAAAGAGAGTTTAAGCGATTCGTGGCAACAGGCTGATGAGGTCTGTCTGTATCAACCTGAAGGTCTGGACTGGAATCTTGCGGATGTTGTAACGCAATCAAAAGTCCCGGCAAATATTTTTTCAACTACCGATAAAATCATTGAGCACTTGTTATCTGAAGCGACAAACGGTGATCATATATTGATAATGAGCAACGGTGGCTTTGAAGCGATACATCAACGCTTGCTGGATGCGTTGGCTAAACAAAATGAGTCTGCGTAAGTAACCGTCATTGCGAGAGAATTCTAGATAGAATTAAATTATGAGCGATAAAAAGAGAATTATTTCATTAGCAATCACTGGTGCATCTGGCGTGCAATACGGCTTCCGTCTACTGGAAATATTATTGCAGAAGAATCATCATGTTTATCTGATGGTCAGTAAAGCGGCACAGGTTGTTATCGGTATGGAAACGGATATTAAACTGCCGGGTCGTTGCAAAGACATGCAGCAGTTTCTGATTGAAAAATATGGTAGCGAAAAACAACAGCTGCAGGTATTTGGTGAAGATGAGTGGACCGCGCCGACAGCGAGTGGCGGTGGACTGGTCGATGCCATGGTGGTGTGTCCCTGTTCCATGGGCGCATTGTCGGCTATTGCCACCGGTGCAAGCAATAACCTGATCGAGCGCTCTGCTGATGTGATGTTAAAAGAGCGTAGAAAATTAATACTGGTGCCCAGAGAAACGCCTTACTCAGATATCCATCTGGAAAACATGCTGAAGCTGTCACGTATGGATGCCGTTATCCTGTGTGCCAACCCCGGTTTTTATAATAAAGCAGAAATAGTCGATGATCTGATCGATTTTGTCGTCGCAAAAATTTTAGACCAGTTGAATGTAGAGCATCAGCTGCAGCCGAGATGGGGTGCGTGATATTCATGTCGTATCGAGGATTACAATCCGCGATTGCCAACGTAAACTGATGGATAACTTCTGGGAAACAAAATCACTGTTGCAGATGACTGCTGATGAATGGGAGTCATTATGTGACGGCTGTGGTCTATGTTGCCTGGTAAAAATTGAAGATGAAGATACTGGCGAGGTATTCAATACCGCGGTTAGTTGCCGGCAACTGGATGTCGACGTCTGTCGCTGTACTGACTACAAAAATAGACTAACGGATGTGTCCATGTGCATGCAGCTAACCCTGGAAAATCTTCCTCAATTGAGCTGGTTGCCAGAAAGCTGTGCTTATAAAAGATTATATGAAAACAAGTCGTTACCCGTATGGCACCCGCTGATCACAAACGATAAAAATTCAGTACATGATGCAGGTATATCTGCAAAATGGTTTGCGCAATCAGAAGAGTATATCCATCCGGACCAGTTAGTAGATTTTATCTTTACACTAGATGAATAATAAAACCGTTAAAAAGTTACTGAGCACACATCAGAAGCTTAATCACTCTGAAAACATGAAAGTGGTGTCACATGTACAGCGTGATACTAAAGAGTGGGTGTTAAATACGGTGATGCTCGAAGGTTATGACGTACCGTTTAAATACAAACGAAAAAAAATGTATAAGAACATACAAGGCCAGCGGGTGAATCTAACCTATTACCCGGTGACCGAGTCAGTGGCTGGAATAGAGATGGAAACGATGAAAGTTGTGCGCATCAAGATTGCCTGATCACACGACTTTCGATAGACAGGGCTTCCGCTAGCCATAAAAAAGGCCCACAACTCGCGTTGAAGGCCTTTTTTATGGCGTAATGTTTAGTACTAGAAGTTATGCGCTAGTAACGTCAACAGCCTGTAGTCCCTTGTCGCCTTCGGTCACAGAAAAAATCACTGCCTGTCCTTCACCTAACGAGCGGTGTCCTTTGCCTTGAATCGAGCGGAAATGTACAAACACATCTTCACCGTTTTCACGGGTAATAAATCCAAATCCTTTGGCGGCGTTAAACCATTTAACCGTGCCGCGTTCCTGGT
>JBFFVI010000126.1:0-6019 GCA_041570895.1 Gammaproteobacteria bacterium | reverse complement strand
ATGACGCAGCAGACTATCTTCTTCGACATCAAAACCAACCAGTTGATGCAGGTACTGATCAATAGTGAAGTCTTTAGTGATCTGATTGAAATAATGCGTTTTTTGCATAAAGTGATATTGTTGTTTTAATATTCAGCATACCCAGGCTTACCCGGAATAAATTGGATAATGAGTAGAAAGTTTAGATTAAAATAGTGATCAGTGAGGGAAACTCAAGATTAATAATACTATCAATAATCTTTAAGGATTACAGGTAAAACAGAAATTAAGCATCCTTACACAGGGGACACATACCATACAATGTCAGGCTATGATCGGTAACCTCATAACCTCGGCTGGCAGCGACTTCCTGTTGACGCTTTTCTATCATCTCATCATAAAACTCTTCAACTTTGCCACATGAGACGCAGACGATATGGTCATGATGACCTTTTTCGTTGAGTTCAAAAACTGCCTGACCACTTTCAAAATGGTGACGCTCTACAAGTCCGGCTGCTTCAAACTGTGTTAATACGCGGTAGACCGTCGCCAGGCCAATCTCTTCGCCATCATTGAGTAAAGCTTTATAGATATTCTCCGCACTATGGTGCCGGTCATCCGTTGCTTCGAGAAATTCCAGAATTTTCATTCGTGGTAGTGTTATCTTGAGGCCTGCTTTTTTTAAATCACTTGATTCCATAAATTTCTACTGATTCTCATGGTCATATAAGGTAGTATTTCTGCCCTTTTCAAGACAACACTATTTAAACACGTTTATGATACTGAGAACCACTCTCATTTGGCTGATTCGCCGATTTTTTAACCGCATGAACAGCCTTATTTTAATAATGGCCTGTATCTCTGTGCTCAGTGCCTGTACCTCGTGGTTGCCAGAACCCCATAAGCTCGACCTTCAGCAGGGCAACACGGTCAAACTGGCGCAACTGGAAAGCCTTGAAATCGGCATGACAAAATCAGAAGTACGTAAGATCATGGGTTCGCCGATGCTAGCAGACCCTTTTCATACTCAACGCTGGGACTATATCTATCGATTTATTCCTAACAAAGGATTTGAAAGAAAATCGTTACTGACGCTGTATTTTGAAGATGATGTTCTGGTAAAGATCGATGATTCTCAATATGTGGAACCTTAGGCACTCTTAGGCTAAGTTAAGCTCCCTTCTTCATTTTTTTGCCTTCGGCTGCGCGTTTACGCCGCACCTCTTTTGGGTCGGCTATCAGAGGCCGGTATATCTCGACCCGGTCACCATCAGATAAGACCGTTGTCATGGCCGCCACCTTACCAAATATGCCGACCTTAGCGTCTTCCAGTTCAAGATCAGGAAAATCCATCATGATGCCTGATTGCACAATCGCCGCACCGATAGTAGTTCCGGAGTCCACATTGACAGTGCGGATGACCTGTTTCTCCGGTAATGCGTAGGCCACTTCAACGTTAATACTTTCTTTCAGCACAATAATTATCCACGTTCGCCGTATATATCGACAGCACGCTTACAGAACGAATCAACCAGTGAACTCGCTATCTGGGTAAAAATCGGCTTGGCCGCAATAGACATCATGGCACTATCAAATTCAAACTCAAGCTCAAGAATGACTTTACAGGCATTTTCGGTTTTAAGCGCATCAAACTGCCAGTAACCAGATAATTTTTTAAAAGGTCCATCGACCAGCTGCAGATCGATGCGTTTATCTTGTTGTAGCTGGTTACGCGTAGTGAAAGTCTTGTTCAATACCCCCTTGGCAATTTCAACCGAGGCTATCATCTCTGTTTCTGTTTCGCTTTTTACTTCAGAGGAACGGCACAATGGAAAAAATGCCGCGTAATCAGCAACATTATTGACCAGTTGATACATCTCCGCTGGTGAATAATGTACCAGCGCACTACGTTTGATATGTGACATAAACTACTTACAACACTATTAGATTGCACCAACGGCTTTCAAAAACACCACGATAACAGCGACCGGTGTAATAAAACGAACTAAAAAACGCCAGATATAATAAACAAAGGGATAGGTTTCAATCTCTTCTTTCGTGGACTTCTCTCGCATCACCCAGGCTGCGAATATTGCAATAAACAGCCCACCTAACGGTAACATGATGTTCGCGGTTAAATAATCCAGCGTATCAAAAAAAGTTAAATTCTCGAATAAAAAGGGAATACTCAGGGTTTTATCTTTCCAGATATTAAAAGAAAAGACCGTGCCGAGACCAACGAACCAGGTTAAACCACCGATCCACGCCGATGCATAGATACGATTAACCCCTTTGTTTTCTACCAGGTAGGCGACCGCAGGCTCAATCAGCGAGATTGCCGAGGTCCACGCAGCAAACATTAATAAGGTAAAGAAAACCACGCCAACCAGGGTCCCGCCCTGCATATGGCCAAAAGCGATAGGCAAGGTCTGGAAGATTAATCCCGGACCGGCACCCGGTTCCAGACCATTGGCAAAGACGATAGGGAAAATTGCCATACCTGCAAGCAAGGCAACCACGGTATCAGCCAGAGCGATCAGGATCGATGCCTGTACGATAGAGTGTTCTTCCGATAGATAAGAGCCGTAGACCATGATAGCCCCCATACCCAGACTTAAGGTGAAAAAGGCATGGCCCATGGCTATGAGTATACCCTTGCCGTCAATCGTACCCGGGGTGAATAAAAAGCGGAGACCTTCCATGAAATAACCCGTGGTCATGGCGTATATAACAATAACAATCAACAGACCAAATAACAGCGGCATCAACAATGTAACGGCTTTTTCGAGCCCATTCTTTACCCCACGCCCCACGACCATCATGGTTATCAGCATAAAGATAGTGTGCCATGCCAACAGACGTTCGGGATCACTCACCAGATCAGTAAATATGCGGTTAGCACCGTCTGCGGTAACGCCCAGAAACATTCCGCCACCGGTTCGGAATATATATGACATCGCCCAACCGGCGATCACACTATAATAAGAAAGTATAAGAAAACCGGCAACAACGCCCATCCAGCCCAACCAGACCCAGCTAGGATTACGGTGTTCATCCTTCGCCAGTGCCATCATAGTGTTGATCGGACTTTGCTTACCACGGCGGCCCAGCATGATCTCTGCCATCATGATCGGCATACCGATGAGGGCAATGCACAACAGGTAAACCAAAACGAAGGTGCCGCCACCATTCTCACCTGTGATGTAGGGAAATTTCCAGATATTCCCCAAACCAACGGCGGACCCGGTCGCCGCCATAATGAATACGGTACGGTTGGTCCATTGCCCATGAATCGAAGTGCGTCTTTCAGCCATAATTATCAAACATGCCTTAATTTTCAGGTGCAGGCATTACTATAGCCGACCACCTGGTATTTTTTGTGCTTCATTTTCAACAATTTACAGCGCTTACTCAAGCTATTTTTAAATTTTATTACGAATTCCCCTAAAGAAAGAGTGATAGCATTAATCAACCAAGTTATACTTGCCAGCCTTATTCTGGCACGTCTTAACACCTAGCACAGCATGGCTAAAAAACCGAAGAAAAAACCAAACGACAACACCATTGCGCGCAACCGAAAAGCCCGCTTTGATTACAGCATTGAATCGACTTTCGAAGGTGGTCTGGTGCTGGAGGGCTGGGAAGTCAAAAGTTTGCGTGAAGGGCGTGTGCAGATTGATGATAGTTACGTACTTGCCAGAAATGGTGAACTGGAATGGGTTGGTGGCACCATCACACCATTGATCAGCACATCAACACATATTCATCCCAGTCCAACACGTTCAAGAAAGATCTTGATGCATCGCCATGAGATCGATCGTTTGATCGGGCAGATTGAACGAAAAGGATACACCCTGGTGCCACTCGCCCTGTTCTGGAAGAAAAATGGTCGGGTAAAAATTGATATCGGACTTGCCAAAGGTAAAAAAGAACACGATAAACGCGCCAGTATCAAGGAACGGGACTGGCAAAGAGAAAAAGCACGCTCGTTGAAAATTCGATAAACAACAGCATGCACATCACCCGTTAACCGTGTGGCTGTTGCTGCTCGTATACTGAGTTACCAGCTTTTTGCGACGTCACCCATCTTCGCAATGATCGCCTGATGCGCCTGCAGCTCTTCATCACTGGCCGCTATTATTTTTATCGGTTTTCTGTCTGCCGATAATTTTTTTGCTGATCGGCCAGCGGATCCAGCACTTTGGCTTTCATCACTTTCTAGAGACAGCGCGCTCTGCCCGCCAGTCATGTGTAGATAAACTTCTGCCAGTAATTCGGCATCAAGCAAGGCACCATGTAACTCACGGTGCGCATTATTCACCTGGTACTCTTTACAAAGAATATCCAGATTGTTCTTCTTACCCGGACGCATTTTTCGCGCCATCACCAGGGTATCGACAACTGAACAATAAGTACTCACCTGACCGTATTCGGCACCGGCCAGTTTAAATTCGTGATTGATGAAACCAACGTCAAAAGGTGCGTTATGAATAATTAACTCGGCACCATCAAGGTATTCGATAAAATCTTTAACCACATCAGAAAACCGTGGTTTGTCCGCCAGGAATTCATTACTGATACCATGCACGGCCTGTGCTCCCTCGTCGATTTCTCGATCCGGCTGCAGATACTGATGATAATTATTTCCGGTCAACCGCCGATTGATCATTTCGACACAGCCGATCTCGATAATCTTATGTCCCTGGCTAGGCTCTAGACCGGTGGTCTCTGTATCCAGAACAATTTGTCTATTATTTATTTGTTTATCAGTATTCACGATTGATCCCCTGCATCTTCCATCAGTTAGTTAAGCATTTCGTCAATAGCACGATTAGCCAGCATATCTGCATACTCGTTACCGTCATGTCCCGAATGCCCCTTCACCCACTGCCAGCTAACTTCGTTAGACTGTACAGCAATATCCAGTCGCTGCCACAATTCAACATTTTTTACCGGTTTTTTGGCCGCGGTTTTCCAGCCCTTTTTCTTCCAGTTAGGCAGCCATTTGGTCATCCCATCGAGCACGTATTTAGAATCAGTATATATCTTTACTGCACAGGGGCGAGTCAGCGACTCTAAGGCCTGAATAACCGCCATTAGCTCCATACGATTGTTTGTTGTCTCTGGCTCAGCACCATACAGGTCTTTTTTCTTATCACCATAACGTAAACTGGCCCCCCAGCCACCGGGTCCGGGGTTCCCACGACAGGCGCCGTCGGTATATATTTCTACAATATTTGTACTCATATAGGCATATTTTCGTGTTGATGTTGTACAATCTTTTAAAGATAAAGATATTTTATAAAAAACATAGATATTACGTAGCGATGTTATAGTGATATGTCACATATGACCAGTTGCAAACCGCATATAAAATATACCGTGTGATGTCGAATGGTTATATCGACCGTACTTTTTTAATACATCACTTAAAAACAATAAAACATAAAGTGTTAATACCTTGAAGACCATACTCAGCTCATCAGTCAAACCCATTTTTCTAGCCAGTAGTATTGCTTTACTGGCGACTTCGCTTAGCGCATGTAATGAAACCAGATCTGCTGCAGATGAAAATACTGCAGATACAACAAAAGTTTCTAACGTCTCTCTGCATTCACATGTCGACGCGTCGCTGCCAACAACGTCACTTGATTATATCGAGTTTGAGCAGTTTGAAGAGCTTTATCTAAACACTGCTCCCAGCTTCAGTATCTGGCCGCGTGTTCGCGCAGGTTTTAAAATAGAAAATGACACACAACACCAAACGTTAACAAATGAATTGCAATGGTTTGCAAAACATCCCGAATACATTCAACGTGTTTTGTCTCGTGCGGATCCGTTTATATACTACATATTAGAAGAAGCAGAAAAACGTGATCTGCCGAGTGAACTGGTACTGCTGCCCATCGTTGAAAGTGCTTACCAGCCTTTTGCCTATTCGCATGGCCGCGCTGCTGGTATCTGGCAGTTTATTCCTTCGACCGGACGGTCATACGGCTTAAAACAGAACTGGTGGTATGACGGCCGACGTGATATTTAT
>JBFFVI010000125.1:0-6023 GCA_041570895.1 Gammaproteobacteria bacterium | reverse complement strand
GCGATGTCTTAATGACAGTATGTGGAGTCAGACACCTGCTGTACAGATAGTGGCATGGCGCATGCTTTCTCGTTTAAGTAGCGAAGGCTGGCCACAGGACTTACTCGACATGCTTTATCTTGATGAAGAAAAACTCGCCTGGGCACAAGCAACGGGTGAAGGTTTAAGCAAGGAAGATATAGTAAGACATAAAGACAGTAACGGTGCAGAATTAACAGCGGGTGATACCGTTACCTTGATAAAAGATTTAAACGTAAAAGGCGCAAACTTTACTGCAAAAAGAGGTACCGCTGTTCGAGGGATATCGCTGGTAGCAGATAATCCTGAACACATAGAAGGTAAAGTAAATGGTCAGCAAATAGTTATATTGACAAAATTCGTGAAGAAAACAAATTAATATGTTGTGTTTAGTAGGTAGAGGTTTAAAGGTGATAGGCAAACGACCACCTATCAACATATTCCGGCCAGCCACGTAATACACTGTTATATTTCGCTATTAGAAGAATGAAACCCTTAGTCGTATATTGAGGGTTTTTATTTAGTATGAGTTAGTAAAACGATGAAAACAACTAACCGACATTCGTGACTTAAGAGGTTTAAGGATATCTCTGTTCAACCATGCTGATGAACAGAGAATATGCCTTACAGTGTGGTTGAGGTGTAAAGCTAACAACAAGGGGAAGAGTTTAAACTTCTTGAGGAGTTTCCCAGCCATTATTCTGATCCATCCAGCGTAAGCTCAGGATATACCAGATACAGATCGGCACCATCATCGCAATCCAGCTCCAGTCGTCGATCAGAAATAAGGTCGATATCATTTCGTTATTTATGAAAGTTGCCCAGGGCAGGCAATACAGGCTAAACAGTATACTTGCCCAGATTAGGATAATTGCATGTTTACGTTTCTGGATACTGGAAAAAGCTAATAATACCCAAAACGGCATTTTTTTTGGTGTTACATTACTTGTATCATTCATAGTAGATTCCTTATAACAGTAGACTTTTTATTGCATCAAGTCGTCGAGTTCGTCTTCCATATGTAATTCAGTTAATTCGGTGAAACCACCAATCCATTTTCCATCGATAGTTATCTGCGGCACGGTGCGTGCACCGTTGGTCACTTGTGAGAATTCACGTAAGCCGGCCTGATCCTGATCAACACGAACTTCTTCGTATGGAATGCCCCATTTTACTAGTAATGCCTTGGTCTTATCACAGATAGGGCAGATGCCGGTGCTGTAAACTTTTAATCGTGTCATGGATAATCTGCTAAATACATATAAATAGTTGTTTTGTTTTCTTATGAAAATAAGAGAAAATGCCCGGTCGAATCAGATATAGTGTTAAACCAGACATTAACCCGAGTTATTTTACATGAGTTTTAAGATTAGTGTGCCTGCCAGTGGTCATGAATTTACCGCTGAAGAGAACGAAACGATATTAGATGCCGCCTTGAGACAGGGAGTGGGTTTGCCTTATGGCTGTCGTAACGGTGCCTGTGGTAAATGCTCTGGCGAAGTGCTCTCTGGACAAACAAAATATGATACCGATGCTCTGCGCGCCATGGCCAAAAAAGAACATGAGGCTGGTAAGACGTTGTTTTGTCAGGCCCACGCGATCAGCGATCTTGAGATTAAGGTTCGAGAAATCGTCAAAAGTGCCGATATAGAGATAAAAACACTGCCTTGTCGAGTCGAAAAAATGAAGTTGTTAACACATGATGTGATGATGTTACGGCTTAAATTACCTGAAACTGAACGCTTACAGTTTCTGGCCGGGCAGTATCTGGAGTTTTTATTAAAAGACGGCAAACGTCGCGCCTTTTCCATTGCAAATGCACCGCATGATGATGCATATATCGAGCTGCATATCCGTCATGTGCCTGATGGCCAGTTCGGCGATTTTGTTTTTGATGGCCTGAAGGAAAAAGCGTTGATGCGCATCGAAGCGCCTTTAGGCAGCTATTTTTTACGTGAAGACAGCGATCGGCCGATTATTCTGATGGGCGGTGGTACCGGGTTTGCACCATTGAAAGGTATGCTGGAACATGCTTTTTATATCAAGCTGGACCGGCCGATACACCTTTTCTGTGGTGTACGATCGAAACGTGACCTGTATATGGATGACATGGTGCAACAATGGCTAAAACAGCATCCTAATTTAAAATACACCCCCGTTTTGTCTGACCCGATGGCTGAAGATAACTGGCAGGGTGAGACCGGCATGGTACATGAAAGCGTGGTCAAACATTATCCTGACCTGTCTGGTTTTGATGTCTATCTTAGTGGACCGCCACCGATGGTCAAAGCCGGCATGGACCTTTTTTATGAAAAAGGCTTACCTGAAACCCAGATCTACTCGGACTCTTTCGAATATTCAGATGATGCATTGAAAGCTATGGGCATACAAAAGCCTAAGACTGAAGACTAAACACAGGGTTTCATTTGTCAGAAAAACCTAGCATACAGCAGCTGATTCAAAATTTACCGCAAACAGGCAAGGTAGAGTGGATTGGTGTTCGGCCGGAAAAAAGGAAACCGTTAACAGTGGTTGCGTCAGTCGCTGTTTTAGCGCATGGACTCGAGGGTGATCATTATGCCGGTCGCAGCGGCAACCGGAGCGTCACCTTAATACAGAAGGAGCATATCGATGCAGTTGCTTCATTGCTGCATAAAAATAAAATCGACCCCGCTGAGTTAAGGCGAAACATCGTCGTTAGTGGGATTAATTTACTGGCGCTTAAAGACCGTGAATTTAAAATAGGAACAGCAGTATTGAAAATGACTGGGTTGTGTCATCCCTGCTCACGGATGGAAGAAAACTTTGGAGCGGGCGGTTATAACGCGGTAAGAGGACATGGTGGTATTAATGCCAGCGTTATCTCTACCGGCATTATTAATCTGCAAGACAAGGTTGAAGTGACTTAAGGCGTGTTTACGTAATAATATTTAGCTATTTTATAAAATAGCGTTACTTCGTTACCCGGCTGTTTTCATGTTTTAACAATTTGTAATTGCGGTGTTTCACGTTCAAAATCATGAGCGTTTTTTTCCAGTACGTCTTCACCATAATCACCGGCGAGTAGATGCAGGCCCTGGCGATAGTACTCCTGAGCAGCGGCAGGTTCACTCATATGTTCTTCGAGCAGGCGAGCAAGTTTTAAATAATTTTCGGGCATCGGGTTGATCGAAATACTGGCTTCCAGATAATTTTTTGCCTTACCCCACAGCGAATGAGAAGTGCACATTTTACCGAGAGCAAGCAACAGGTACGCATTGTACTGATGGTCTTTTAACCAGCTTTCAGCCATCTCCAGCGAGTTATTGTCAACCATCACGTCGAGTTCGGAATATAATATTACCGTGCTTTCCTGCCAGTGATCGTTTAGATAAAGACGCAAAACTTTTTCAGCTTCACCCGCAGCATGAGCATGGACTAACTGTTTTGCGTAATGCTCAACAACTTCGGGTAATACCTGGAGGCGAGGTGAAGTGCTTTTCCAGAAATCCACTAAAGCGTCACTGCCTTTATGATCGATAATGGCGTCTTTAGCAAGATTTCTGAGTCTACCCTTACAGGCGATGATTTCAAATGAAAGAAAATTTTCTGCAGATAAATGACCATACTTTTTAAGCTGAGGAAGCAGGTTTTCTAGGTTGTCCCAGTCCTGCAAATGTTTATAGGTGTTTGCAAGTAGCGTTAAGATGTATGTATGGTTAGGCGAAAGCTCGTTTAGTTGCGTGAGGGTTGCTAATGCCTGCTCATTCTGATCATGGGCTAGTTGTAATTCGGCCTTGGTAAGACCAATAGCAATGTCTGCGTCGGGTGCTTCTATATGAGCCTGTCGTAAGTATTCGTCACGACGGTCATGCGCACCGAGCTGTTGTGCGGCGCGAGCGGCTGAGAGATAAACCAGTAAGCGATTATCACTGTATTTAACCTGTTGCAGTAATATTTTTTCAGACTCGGCAAAGCGGCCTTCTGCATATTCAATTAATCCCTGTGATAATGCTAATCGTGATTTTTCTTCAAGGCGTTCTATTCGTTTGCTGCTTAGATAAACAAAAATAGCTTTAATGTAATGCAGGCTTTTAACTACAACTAAAACCGTAAACAATAAACAGACAGCGGCAGCACCAAAAACAACCAGGTTGGTTTCAAAAGTAAATTCGGCAAAACTAAAACTGATCCGTCCAAGATCGTTTTGTTTATACATAGTAAAGCCGGCAATCGTGATTGCAGAGATTAGCAATATATATAACAGTCGGTTCATATCAATCACCGTATAGCATTTTATTATTTTTTGAACATTTGACCTATAGGTTATCGTATATAGGAAAAAATATATAGCGGCGGTTTTAATGTGATGACGATAGATGCTCAGTTAAAGCGGATAACATAGCTTCGTCGGTGGCGTTTTCCGCAGAGATGATGGTTTTGAAACCGTGTTGCCTGGCCAAAGTGGCCGCACGTTGTCCAGGAACGATAATCGGAATCGCAATCAGCAGGGTAGGGTCTTCCATCAGGGTAACAAGATTATCCAATCCCTCGTTGCTGCTGATGGTGATAGCATCGAGTTTGTTAATCTGCTGTTCAGACAACGGTGGATATGGCGTTATTTCGCGGCGGTAAGTTTCAACATAACGGACGTGCGCACCGCGACGGATTAAGGTGTCACCGAGCAGCGTCCGGCCGCCAGTACCTCTAAAAATAATAACTCGTTGCCCGTGCAATTCCGGCATCTGGAACTCTGCCATCTGCAGTAAAGATTCAGTGTCATGTTCAGGGGCTTCGATATCGACATGAATATTTTGTTGTCGCAGCGCTTCGCTGGTTTTACTGCCGATGGAAACAATCATGAAATGTTCAGGTAAAGCAGGAAAATAGATCTGACTTTGTTCTACAGCGGTAGGGCTGATAAAAATCGCCATGGTAAAGTTATGCAACTGGCTGCGTAAATTAACCAATTGTTCGATTTCAAGTTCTTTTGGTGGTTCTATACTGAATACCGGATAGTGGATAACATTACCCCCGGCCTGTTCTATCAGTTGGCGTAAATGCTGCTCTCGACCGGACGGCCTAGTGATGAGAATGGTCTTATTAGACAGCAAGTTTGCTGATTTCATTTAAGTCTTTCGCTGTAAGTAAACAGTTTTATTAGTTGTAGACATGGTGATTCTAACAGCGTGATGTCTATTATTTGAAAGCGTTTATTAAATATTGCCTGATGACGGATTTAATTGCGTAGTTTTTTACGTATAAAAGGCAGATGCCGACGACTAACTTCCAGTAGATCATCAATTTCGGTGAAACTGATACAGGCGTGACCAAGCGTATTTTTTGTCAGACCATGTAACATGTTCTGTGCCACCAGTGCATTGCGATGAATACGGACAAACTGGTGAGCAAATTCATCTTCCAGTAGTTTGAGTGATTCTTCTATTAAATACTCCTGATCGGCGGTACGTAAGGTGACATATTTCTGGTCGGCTTTGAAATAAATGATTTCTTCGATGGGAATAAGCTCAAGTGTGCCGCGGCTCTTTACACAGATTTTTTCACGGGCGCCACTCGTTTCATCAACACGGAGCTGGCTTAACTGTGCCTTGTTCATACGTTTTGCTGCTTCTAGAGCAGCTTCCAGGCGATTTTGTTTGATTGGTTTTAGCAGATAATCAATGGCATGTGTTTCAAAAGCAGATAATGCGTGATCACTAAAAGCCGTGGTGAAAATGATGGCCGGGGGTTTATCCATGCGATTGATATAGCGGGCGGCCTCTATACCGTCCATCCCGGGCATGCGTATATCCATTAATATAACATCAGGATGAGATGCCTGCGTTTTGCGCAGTGCGTCTTCACCTGTCTCCGCTTCACCGACGACCTGATATTCAGATGTTGCAGATAATAATTTTCTTAAACGCTGCCTGGCAAGGTGTTCGTCATCAACTATCAAAACGTTCATTTTTAACATCCAAAGGGATTAAAAGAGAAACTGTATAATTGTCTTTGGTGTCATTTAT
>JBFFVI010000124.1:0-6026 GCA_041570895.1 Gammaproteobacteria bacterium | reverse complement strand
CAGTTGATTGAGGATATCTACTTCCAGTTTTTCCATCTTTTCAGCATCGTCATCTATCTCATGATCGTAACCTTGCAGATGCAACATGCCATGTACCACCATGTGCGCCCAATGTGACAGCTCGGCTTTAGACTGTTGCTTTGCCTCCTGTTTGATAACAGACGCGCACAGAGCAATATCGCCTAACAGGTAAACATCGATTTCTTCAGGTGACGACATAGGGAAAGATAAGACATTGGTCGGTTTATCTTTATCTCGGTATTGTTTATTGAGCTGCTGAATCTCTTCTGCTGTCGCTATATAAACGCTGGCAACCGCGGGAGTATCGCTTAAATAAGCGCTATCTGCCCAGCGTTGTATTTGTTCCGGCTCAGGAACATCATCCTCAGCGCCGGGCATTTCTGCAGTCAGGTCATCTGAAATCGACACTTCAACCGTTACTGTCATGGTAGTTGAATCATTAATTTGATTCATCCTCTTCATAAGCATGCACTATTTTTTTCACCAGAGGGTGCCTGACTATATCGTCTTTGTGAAATCTTGTAATACCGATACCGTCGATATCCGATAATATTTTTAAGGCATGGCGTAAACCAGAGGTTTTATCTCGCGGCAGATCAACCTGAGTAATATCACCCGTGATCACAGATTTTGAACCAAAACCGATACGGGTTAAAAACATTTTCATCTGATCTATGGTGGTATTTTGTGCCTCGTCCAGGATGATAAAAGCATCATTTAGTGTACGGCCGCGCATATAGGCAAGTGGTGCGATTTCGATTACGTTACGTTCTATACATTTAGCGACTTTTTCCTGTCCCATCATTTCAAACAGAGCGTCATACATCGGCCGTAGATAGGGATCAATTTTTTGCGCCAGATCTCCAGGTAAAAAACCTAAACGCTCGCCCGCCTCTACGGCTGGACGCACCAGGATCAAACGGTCAACCAGATCGTTTTCCAGTGCTTCAACGGCACTGGCAACAGCGAGATATGTTTTACCTGTACCTGCCGGACCGACTCCGAGAGTCAGATCATTAGTTTTGATCTGTTCGAGATATTGCTGCTGACTTTTACCCCGACCACGAATTTTACCACGACGGTTCTTGATACCAGTTGTGGAACCAGCCTCATCTTCAAATTCAGCAGATGAGGATTCTTCCTGACCATCCTCAGTATTATCATTTAGATACAATTGCACTGTTGCCGGTGAAAGAGCGTCATGACCGGCAACATTATAAAGCGTAAGAATTATATTCTTCACCATCTTTAATCTGCGCCCTTCGCCAGTCACTTCAAACTGATTACTGCGGCAGTTTATTTTGACACCATAAAACGCTTCGATCTGATGCAGATGTTTATTAACAGGGCCACATAGGTTAGCCAGCCTTTTATTATCCGCGGGCGTTAGTTCAAATTGAATACTACTGGTGTTTGGTGAAACTTGATTTTCAGAATTGTGCATTAAAAGTTATGATTCCATATCTGGTGCAAGATGGGGTTAGGCACGTTTTCGCCTGTCCTGATTATTCAACTGCGTCAGATCAGAGAGACCCAACAATTCACCCTGCAAAGAGTTTCTCCATGCTTCGGTAATTCTGACATCGACAAACTGACCGATCAGCTCTTTGTCTCCGGCAAAATTAACAACACGGTTATTCTCAGTACGCCCGGAGATCTGCGTTTCACTTTTTCTCGAAAAGCTATCGACCAGAACAGATTGTACCGTGCCTACCATCTGCTCGTTGATTGCTGCTGCATTCGAGGAAATAACATCCTGCAGGATGCCCAGTCGATGTTTTTTGATGAGGTCAGTGGTATTATCGGTTAGAGATGCAGCTGGTGTACCGGGACGCGCGCTATAGATAAAACTGAACGAATGGTCGAAACCGACCTCTTCGATCAACTTCATGGTAGCGGCAAAGTCCTCATCTGTTTCATCGGGAAAACCGATGATGAAATCAGATGAGATCGAAATATCCGGCCGCGCTATTTTCAGTCGACGGATGATATCTTTATAGTGCTCGGCGGTATGGCCGCGTTTCATTGCGGCAAGAATTTTATCTGAACCACTCTGCACAGGCAGATGTAAAAAGCTAACCAGTTCTGGTACCTGTGCGTAGACCTCGACCAGATCATCGTTAAATTCCATCGGGTGTGAAGTGGTAAAACGTATGCGTTCGATGCCATCGATGGCGGCAACATAATGTATCAACAGAGCAAGATCTGCTTTGGTTTCTTCACCATCACTAGCGTACATCAGACCCCGGTAAGCATTAACATTCTGACCGAGTAAATTTACTTCGCGCACACCTTGTTCAGCCAACCCAGCTACTTCGGCAAGCACATCGTCAAATGGGCGACTGACTTCTTCACCGCGGGTATAAGGCACGACGCAGAAACTGCAGTATTTACTGCAGCCTTCCATGATCGAAACAAAAGCACTGGGGCCATCGGCTTTAGGCTCTGGCATGCAGTCAAATTTTTCTATTTCAGGAAAACTGATATCAACCACTTTTTTATGGGTTTCACTAACGCCGGATATCATTTCAGGCAGACGATGAATGGTCTGCGGACCAAAAACCACATCAACGTAAGGCGCACGCTTCTGTATTTCTGCACCTTCCTGGCTGGCGACACAACCACCAACACCGATAACCAGATCCGGCTTATCGTTTTTCCAGTTTTTCCAGCGTCCCAGCTGAGAGAACACTTTTTCCTGGGCTTTTTCTCTGATCGAACAGGTATTCAGCAGAAGCACATCGGCTTCTTCTGGGTTGGTTGTCAACTCGAGGTCATGGGAATCGGCAAGCACATCGGATATACGTGATGAATCATATTCATTCATCTGGCATCCATATGTTTTAATATATAGCTTTCGAGTGGGTGTAATCGTGTGTTTAGGTGACATTCGTGCCTGATAAAGGTTTGTTTCCAGGTGCTAATTATACCTTGCTAGAGCCATCCTTATCTAGCACTGCTTTTAGCCATCATTACGGCACATTTCCATGCCCGGATGAAGGTTTGTCGGCATAGACGATGTCTTTCGCCCTATTCGACAGTCACCGATTTTGCCAGGTTTCTTGGCTGATCGACGTCGGTCCCTTTGTGTACCGCTACAAAGTAGGAGAACAGCTGCAGCGGTATAGAAAACAGTATTGGCGCAAGTTCGGCATCGATCGCGGGGATTTTCATCACGTGGCAGTTTTCGCCCAGATCAGACACATCCATGCGCTCATCAGCAAACAGGTAAACTTCGCCACCACGAGCAAGAATTTCCTGGATATTGGATTTAATCTTGCCCTCATAGCCATCCATCGAAGCAATCGCAATGGTTGGCAGATCCTGGTCGATCAAAGCGATCGGACCATGCTTAAGCTCGCCGGCCGGATAAGCATCAGCATGGATATAGGAGATTTCTTTAAGTTTTAATGCACCTTCCAGAGCGATAGGAAACAGCGTGCCGCGACCGATAAAAATGGCATTACCCTTTTCGGTGAACATCTCTGCCCATGCTTCTATCGCTGCTTTATTCTGCAACACCGTTTCGATCAGAACAGGCAATGACTGCACTTGTTGAAACAGCGCTCTTATTTTATCGGCCGATACACCACGACGTTTACACAGGGCAGCCACCAGCATCAGTAGTGCAACCAGCTGGCTAGTAAAGGCTTTGATAGGCGCAACACCAATTTCAGGGCCTGCGCGTGTCATTAATTTAAGTTCACTTTCTCTCACCAGCGAGCTTTCAGGCACATTACACACCGACAGTGTCAGATCTGTTTTCTGCTTGATCTCGCGCAATGCCGCCAGCGTATCAGCAGTTTCACCCGACTGCGAGATAGTTACCACCAGGGTATCATCCATCAATACTGTTTTTCGATAACGATACTCACTCGCCACCTCGACACGACAGGGCACACCCGCAATCGCCTCCAACCAGTAACGGGCAACCAGGCCGGCATGATAACTGGTACCACAGGCAATGATCTGCACGGCTTTCACCTGGTCAAGAATTTTTTCTGAGCCGATGCCAAAAGCGCTATCAAGTAACTGGCCATCAACGATACGGCCTTCGAGGATATCGATCAGACGAGCGGGCTGTTCATAAATTTCCTTCAGCATGTAATGACGATATTCACCCTTTGCGGTTGCATCTGCACTTAATTCTGATTCTTTGATCTCGCGCTCGACAACCTCGCCATTGGCATCGTAAATAACCAGAGCATGGCTGCGGATATCAGCGATGTCACCTTCTTCGAGATAAATAAAACGCCTGGTCACCGGCAATAGCGCAGCGGCATCTGAAGCAATAAAGTATTCACCGATACCCACACCTATCACCAATGGACTGCCTTTGCGTGTTGCCACCAGGCGATTATTATCACTATTCGAAATCACGCCTAAAGCGTAAGCACCTTCAAAATCAGCCACTGCCAGACGCACTGCATCAAGAAGATTACCCTGCTGTCTCAGATAATACTCCACCTGATGAGCAGCCACTTCGGTGTCTGTCTCTGAGGTAAAACTAAATCCATCTTTGCTTTGTTGCGCACGAAGTTTACTGTGATTTTCTATGATGCCATTATGAACCAGTACCACGGAATGATTACAGACGTGAGGATGTGCATTTTTTTCACTGGGCTCACCATGTGTTGCCCAACGCGTATGCGCAATTCCCAGCAGGCCGCGAACATCGGTTTTATCGAGTGCATCCGAGAGTTCTTTCACCTTGCCGACACGACGCACGCGATTGATGCAGTCATCCTTATCGAGCACTGCCAGGCCTGCTGAATCATAACCGCGATATTCAAGGCGCCGAAGGCCTTCTAACAAAATTGGTGTTACATTACGCTCGGCCACCGCGCCGACAATTCCACACATAGCTAACCCTTACAAAACTTATTTATTCAAGACTAATAATAGAAGTAAAATTCGCAAAAACCATTCGATGACAAGTACTATTTGTTCTGATTTATTGTCGCCATAAAAACTATTTTTCAAATCCGTGTATATTATTTGATAAAAAAAGGCCCATCAAATGAGCCTTTTCTTAACAGTATCAGGTGATTATTCTAAAATGGAATATCATCATCAAAACCGTCATCGACCATAGCCGGTGCCGCTTGCTGTTGCGCCGGAGCAGATTGTTGTGCTGATTGCGCTGGCGCAAAACCACCTGCCTCACCACGACCATCCAGCATCTGCATGGTACCGCCGATATCGACCACAACTTCGGTGGTGTATTTGTCCTGACCGTCCTGGCCCTGCCACTTACGGGTTTGAAGTTTACCTTCAACGTATATTTTCGAGCCTTTCTTTAAATACTGCCCGACGATCTCTGCCAGCTTGCCAAAAAACACAACACGGTGCCATTCGGTTTTTTCCTTTTTTTCTCCAGAACTTTTATCATTCCATGTTTCAGAAGTCGCCAGTGTGATATTCGCCACTGCATTGCCGTTAGGCATATATTTTATATCCGGATCCTTGCCTAAATTACCAAGTAGAATTACCTTGTTTACTCCACGTTGTGCCATGTTTTTTCACCTTATATTTATCGTCGTATTATTTGTTCACTTATACTTTAAAACATCTGCTCGCTACTAGCCGCTAGCGCGATCAGAAGTCGCTAACGATAGCAATTTTTCTTCATCAAGGATACGTTTTTTCACTTTTAAATAGGCCACAATACCAGATTGTTTTTCATCATCGATCAATGTCGCTTCGATAACCCCATCAACCGCAAGTAATTGCTCGACACTGACGTTATCAACATTTAGCAGGTAAGTGCTTAAATATGATGGCTTTTTCATGGTCAGAGCTAACAGCAACCAGAACGATAACGCTAATATAACGACGTAATAGATCCCCTGCACACCCCAGTGTTGATGTGCGAATCCACCCACGGAGCCACCGGCAAAAGCGCCAAAGAACTGGCTGCTGGAATACACCCCCATGGCGGTGCCTTTCTGTGTCGCATTGGCTGTTTTAGAAATCAATGAAGGCAGGGAGGCTTCTAACAGATT
>JBFFVI010000123.1:0-6032 GCA_041570895.1 Gammaproteobacteria bacterium | reverse complement strand
GGCATACCGTACATCCTGTCATAGCCACACCACCATCCATGGTTCCTTGTGGCATACCGTACATCCTGTCATAGCCACACCACCATCCATGGTTCCTTGTGGCATACCGTACATCCTGTCATAGCCACACCACCATCCATGGTTCCTTGTGGCATACCGTACATCCTGTACATAAAAAAAGCCGTTTAATGACCTGCAATCACTAAACGGCTTTATAATGTCCTTACAGGACTATATGCTAACCAATGTTATAGATCTGGTTCATATAAAATTGTTCGTATTCATCACCTGGCAAAGGTTTACTCCAGTAATAACCCTGAGCAAATTGACAGCCGACGCTTTTTAACATATCTAACTGCCTATCGTTCTCAACACCTTCGGCAAGCAAACGTAATTTTAAACCACGTGTCAAACCCGCAATGGCTTCAACAATCGCTGAATCTTCCTTGCTATCAGGGATTCCGGTAACAAACACTCGATCGATCTTAACCACATCGACTGGAAAATCCTTAAGATAAGCCAGCGATGCATAGCCGGTACCAAAATCATCAAGCATTACCTGCATACCCATGGCGCGTAATTTTTTCAATGTCCCCTCTACTTCACCAATATTATCGATCAATGTGCGTTCAGTAACCTCTACCGACAGTGATGAAGCATCAATATTATTTTCCGCTATCGCTTGCGTGAACACCGCGACTAGATCCTGTTCCTTAAATTGGCGAGGCGCCAAATTTATCGATACCTGCTGATGCTTTAATCCTGATTCCTGCCATAGACTAATCTGCTTACAGATACTAAATATCATCCATTCACCCAGGGCCACGATCAATCCACAATCTTCAACCACAGACACGAAGTCAGCTGGTTGAATCATACCTTTTTCTGGATGATGCCAACGCAACAACGCCTCCACACCAACTATCTCATTTTTATGTATATCGATGACGGGCTGGTAATGAATCAGATATTCATCATCCTCAAAAGCAGCCTTTAAGTTATTTTCTAAATCCAGGCGCTCCATTGCATTCACACTCATTTCCGGCTTATAAAACTGGAAGCAGTGACGACCGTTTTCTTTCGCTCGAAACATTGCCGTATCGGCATTTTTTAATAATGTACGCGCATCTTTACCATCTTCAGGATAAACCGCTATACCGATAGAGGCACTGGTATAAGTTTCCTGATCATCCAGCCTGACATTGTGTTCCAGAATAGTCGTTAAGTTATCTGCGATTGAAATAGCATCTTCCGGGCCATCAATGCCTTCAATAATAACGGCAAACTCGTCACCACCAAGTCGAGCAATGGTATCGGCTCGACGTAGTGATTTAGCTATAAGATCACCGACGGCTTTGATTAATTTATCACCCGCATCATGGCCAAATGAATCATTGACCAGTTTGAAATCGTCAATATCAACCAACATCAATGCCATGGAAGTGCGACTACGTTCTGAACGAACGATTGCCTGCTCGAGTCGATCGGCAAACAATAAACGATTAGGTAAATTTGTTAAGGAGTCACGATACGCCAGCAATTGAACTTTACGCTCAGCGATAACCTTGGCGACCACAGATTTAACACGATGTTTTAGCACCGCCCACTTAATAGGTTTGGTTATAAAGTCGATGGCACCAACTTCATAAGCACGTTCCACAGACGCATCATCATCCAGTCCAGTAATCATCATCACTGGAATATCGGTAAAACCTTTCTCTTTTATCTGCTGACAGGTAGTAAAACCATCAATGCCGGGCATAACTGCATCCAGCAGGATTAAAGCAGGGTGGTGTTTTTCGACCGCTTTGATTGCTTCCAGGCCATCAGAAGCCTCAACAATGTCAAAATCCTCGGACTCCAGCACGTGGCGAACCATGAGACGAATTGAAGGGTCGTCATCAGCCAGCACCACGATTGGTCTTTCTTCGTATTTTTGGGTATCACTGAACAGTGAAACGACGTTCGACATAAGCTAAAGCTCCCGTTTATTGGCTTTCATAGACATGCAATTATTTTATTCCATGACCCATGACCGCCTGATCATACTAGTATATTCATCAAGTGTAGACCTAGAGTACTGCAAGTGCCATGATATCTACATGAAATGATGGATAAAATTTAGACATCCCTGACAAAATAGTAACTCAGCCAGCGATGAAAAAAAACACCGTTCATCTGCTATTTATTGAGCTATAACACTGCCCAGATCAAAATAAAAAGCCATTATTTACTTACTTTAAACTTTTTTCCACCAGTTCTGTAACGTCTTTAGAAAGTGATGGTAACGAAATCAACCGTTCCAGCTCTGATCTCATCAATTTCTGTCGAGTTTCACTGTATCGCCGCCAACGTGTAAGCGGCACACATAAACGCGAGGCAATCTGCGGATTCATGACATCAATTTTCTCAATATAACTGCCTAACAGGCTATAACCAAAACCATCGGTATCATGAAAACAGGATGGATTTGCTGAACAGAACGCGCCTAACAATGCGCGTACGCGATTAGGATTTTTAATATCGAAATCATCATGATCAAACAACTGCATCACTCTTTGTTTTGCCGATGCATGAGGGATCGTTGCCTGCACGGTAAACCACTTATCCATCACCAGGTTATCCTGCTGCCACTGCTGGTAAAATGCCTCGATAACGTCATTTGCACTTTTAGTTTCATGGTGTACTAATGACCTGAATGCAGCCATTTGATCGGTCATATTATCTGCAGAATGGTACTGTGCTTTAGCCAGAGTCTCACCCGGTTTACCAAGATACATCAAATAAGATAACGCCTGGTTACTTAAGAAACGTTGCGCCATCGATGCGGGCGACAAACTGTACTCACCTTGCGAATTTTCATGATAAACATCGAGCAGATCCTGTTTTAAATGCTGCGCTAACTGCGAATAAATAAATTCTCTTGCCTTATGAATAGCATCAACATCAATAACAGGCATCATCTCACCGATGTAAGTCAATGATGGCAATGTTAAGGCGCGTGCGATCAATGCTTTATCCAGCATCTTATCGTTTAAGGTTTTTTGACAGGCATTGATATAATAATCCGGCAAGTGCAGTTGTCCACCAGAATTGATTGTTTCAACAAGAGATAAAATCAACCGTGTTGATAGTTGCTGCCCTGCTTCCCAACGATTGAAGTCGTCAGTTTCATGGGCCATACAAAAAGCCAGCTCTTCATCATCACGTTCAAAACGCAGTTTCACCGGCGCAGAATAACCCTGCAAAATTGACAGCAGCGGCTTTTCTGCAATATTTTTAAATTCAAACTGCTGTTTATCTTCAGTGAGATTTAAAACCGTATAATCCTGAGACCGCAGTTGATCTTCTTCAAGTTGTAAAGGCATTAACTCAGCATGATGATTCATTAAACTGATTTTTACCGGTATATGAAATGGAAGTTTTTCTTCCTGGCCTGGTGTTGCCGGTGTGCTCTGTGACAGCTCCAGAGTGTATGTCTTTTTATCTTCGTCAAAGGCATCGTTGACTGAAATTTCCGGTGTGCCCGCCTGTTTATACCAACGTCTAAATTGCTTAAGATCAACCTGGCTGGCATCCTCCATCGCACTAACAAAGTCTTCTGTCGTTACCGCCTGTCCATCATGACGTTCAAAATATAAATCCATTCCCTGACGAAACTTCTCTTTTCCTAACAGGGTATAGATCATGCGGATGACTTCAGCACCTTTGTTATACACAGTAACCGTATAGAAATTATTTATCTCCTGATACGAATCAGGCTGAATCGGATGCGCCATCGGACCAGCATCTTCAGCAAACTGGGCAGTGCGTAATATATTGACGTCATCGATCCTTTTAGGCGCAGCAGAGTTCATCTCAGCGGTAAATTGCTGATCGCGAAATACCGTCAAACCTTCTTTTAAGGTCAGTTGAAACCAGTCACGACAGGTTACGCGGTTACCGCTCCAGTTATGAAAATATTCATGGCCGATAACACCTTCTATACCGATGAAATCAGTATCAGTTGCCGTCTCCTGCCTGGCGAGTACATATTTTGAATTGAAAACATTTAAGCCTTTATTCTCCATCGCACCCATATTGAAGTCATCAACGGCGACGATATTGTAAACATCAAGATCATATTCCCGGCCAAAGGTTTCCTCATCCCACTGCATGGATTTCTTAAGCGAAGCCATGGCAAAACCGCACTTGTCAATATTGTGGTGCTGCACATAAATACGACACAATACCTCACGACCGCTCATGGTTGTATAGTGGTCTTCAATGAAAGACAGGTCACCGGCAACCAGGGCAAACAGATAACAGGGTTTTTTAAATGGGTCATGCCATTTTGCCCAATGGCGACCATCGTCGAAATCACCTGACTCGACCGGATTACCGTTGGACAACAGTACCGGGTATCTTTCCTTATCGGCTATAAGCGTCGTGGTAAATAAAGCCATTACATCTGGGCGGTCGAGAAAATAGGTGATCTTTCTAAAACCTTCTGCTTCACACTGAGTACAGTAGTTCCCGCTGGATTTATACAAACCTTCAAGAGAAAAGTTTTCCTGCGGTTTAATAAACGTCTCTATTTCAAGTGTAAATACGTCGGGCACATCAAACACGGTTAGTGTCGTATCGGTTACTTCATAGGCAGCAGCTCCGAGTAAAGTGTTATCAATTTTCACCTCACCCAACACCAGCCCCTCACCCATCAACACTAAGGCTTCGTCCGGTGCCTGCCTTCGCAAGGCTAACGTAGACAATACCCGGGTTTGATCTTCTTCCAGCTCGAACTTGAGATCTACATGATCAATCAGAAAATCAGGCTTTTTATAAGCATCGAGGTATATTGTTTTAGATTGATGATCGAGGTCTTTCATTTAATTTCTACGCGGATTGAAAACAAAAATAATAACATAAAAAAAGCCCAACCATCATTGGTCAGGCTCTTGAAGCGGCATACTTGCCTGCTACACATAAAAGCAGATTGTTGGGCTGCTTATTTAAATTGGTCGGAATAGCAGGATCTACAAAATACATCCTTGTATTTTGCCCTCTGGGCCGGCCAGAAAACGGCCGTTAAAAATGGCTTCCTGCCATTTTTGATGAACCGACACGCGCCAGATAAAACATGGCGCTGAAGAACAATACCTACCACACAAATATAAAAGCCACCTCAAAAAACGAGGTGGCTTTTATATTTGGTCGGGATAGCAGGATTTGAACCTGCGACCACTACACCCCCAGTGTAGTGCGCTACCAGGCTGCGCTATATCCCGAAGGGTGCTAGGTTACACGAAAGTTTTTTAATCCGAAACTACTCAATAGGTATAGTGACAAGGGGACAGACCTAAGGTCTGTCCCCGGTATTTCCAACAAGAAAAAGGCTGGTTAGCACCAGCCTTAATTTGTTTCTTTAGTAACCAAGTTGTGCAATTACCTGAGTATTGTCAACAGACCTTCGAGTTCATCGCGCATCTGACGAATTATCTGCTGGCTTTGTGTATTGTCATCAGCCACTTCTTCACCTGTTAGCTTACGTTTTGCACCACCGATGGTATATCCCTGGTCATAAAGTAAACTTCTGATCTGACGGATGAGGATGACGTCGTGACGTTGGTAATAGCGCCGGTTACCACGACGTTTGACTGGTTTTAATTGAGAAAATTCCTGTTCCCAGTAGCGTAAAACATGAGATTTTACCCCGCATAGTTCACTGACTTCTCCAATGGTGAAATAGCGTTTCCCTGGTATTACGGGTAATTCGTTATTGTTGCTGGCTTCCAGCATATGCTTCTACTCTTTGCTTGAGTTTCTGTCCGGGTCTGAAGGTTACGACGCGACGCGCTGAGATGGGAATTTCTTCCCCTGTTTTTGGATTACGACCAGGTCGCTCTGTTTTGTTTCTTAAAACAAAATTTCCAAAACCAGAAAGCTTCACGTGATTTGCGTCGCCCAACGCGGCACGAACCTCTTCAAAGAACAATTCAACCAGTTCTTTGGCTTCGCGCTTATTTAAGCCCAATTCTTCGTATAAACTTTCT
>JBFFVI010000122.1:0-6137 GCA_041570895.1 Gammaproteobacteria bacterium | reverse complement strand
GTTTATGAGGTGTTCCTTTCTGTTTTACAGGTACATGGTTATGCCGCCGTTCCCACGGGCTCGGTGATAAAGATTGTTCCAGAGGTTAATGCCAAACAGGGGCCGCTACCACTGTCGGGTACTAAAGATGTATTTTCTGCTGATGAATTAATCACTAAAATTATTCGTCTGGATCATGTACCAGCCTCACAATTGGTACCAATACTGAGGCCCCTGGTGCCGCAACAGGGACATCTGGCTGCATATAATCCAACTAATACACTTATCATTACGGATCACGCAGGCAACATCAAACGTCTGCTAAAAATCATTTCAAGTGTTGATCGCCCTGACAGTGATGAACTCGAAATTATTCCGTTAAAACATGCGTCGGCTTCAGAACTGGTACGTATCTTAAACTCACTTAATACCACGACAGCGAAAGATGCAAACCAGGTAAAGCTGGCCGCTGATGATCGTACTAACAGTGTTCTGGTCACCGGTGATCGCTCGTCACGTTTGAAAATGCGAGCAACGATCAGTTACCTCGATACGCCGCTGGAAGACGGCGGCGGTAATACCCATGTGATTTATCTGAAGTATGCCAAGGCTGAAAATCTGGTCAAGATTTTGACTGGATTAAAAGATCAGGGTACAGGCACAAAAGCAGCAGTCAAAGCGGCACCGACTAAAACGACGACGGGTAGCGTGATAAATCAGAATGCGGTGATTCAGGCGGATGAGGAAACCAACGCCCTGATTATTACCGCGGATACAAATACCATCAAAAATTTAAAAGCGGTAATCCGGCAACTGGATATTCGCCGTGCGCAGGTGCTTATCGAGGCGATCATCGCCGAGATTACCACCAGCAATAATAAGGAACTGGGCGTCGGTCTTGCGGTTGATGGTACGCAGAAGGAAAGTGGCGCTTTGCCTGCTGGTTTGAGTAATTTCGCAGGTGTGGGTGATCTCCTGTTATCGGTGGCCAGTGGTACTTCTCCCACCTCCCTGCCTTCCGGTTTATCGTTTGGCCTTGGCGGTGAAAACAGTTCTGGCGTGAGATACGGTGCTTTATTACGTGCGTTGCAGACCGATACCAATACCAATATCTTATCCACCCCTAATATCGTCACTCTGGACAATGAAGAAGCTGAGTTAATCGTTGGTCAGAATTTACCGTTTGTTACCGGCAGTTTTACCGGTACAGGTAGCACCAATCCGCAAAATCCATTCCAGACGATTGAGCGGCAGGATGTGGGTTTAACCTTAAAAGTGACACCACAGATCAATGAGGGTGATACCGTAAAGCTGGTTCTTGAGCAGGAAACCTCAAGTGTTATCCCGGGTACTGTTGAGCAGGGTATCGCTACACGTAAACGTTCGATCAAGACCAGCGTTCTGGTTGATGACGGTGGTATTTTGATCCTGGGTGGTTTGATTCAGGAAGAAGTATCAGACACTGAAAGCAAGGTACCACTGCTTGGTGATATTCCTCTCATCGGATTCTTATTTCGTACCGAGAACACGACAAAAACAAAAGCAAACCTGATGGTTTTTTTACGGCCAAGCATTTTACGCGATCATAAAGATGCAACTTTTGTGACCAATGAAAAATATAATCATCTTCGTGGCATCGAAAGTGGTGCCTATAATGCGGAAGATGGTAGTTTTGGTTTACTGGATGATGCTGCGCCGAGGTTACCACCAATGGAAGAGCTGGACCGTTCAAAACAAACAACTGAAGAGTCACAGGTAATTATTGATAGAGATGACTACAGTGACTGGGATGATGAAGGATGATGGTTTCGCCTAACGTCGATGAAGCGGTAGTCGATGAGGCAGAAAATCTGCCTGGTGCCGAGCAGCAGCACGATGTTTTTGAATCAGAGCTTCCGCTGACAGCACAGATCCTGCCTTATGCCTTTGCTAAACGACACGGCGTGTTAATTGGTCAGATTGAAAAAGATGAAGTAAATTTATTGCATCGTAAATCACCTGATCCCATTGTCCTCGCCGAGGTCAGTCGCATCACCCGCCGAAAAATTTCTTTAACGCCTATTCCGGAAGATCAGTTCGCAGCGTTGCTGGCACAGACCTATGAGCAGGGTAGTGATCAGGCAATGGCGATGATGGAAGGCGTTGGTGAGGAACTTGATCTGGCTGAGTTAGCTGAAACACTGGAGCCGGAAGACCTGATGGAAGCGGATGATGATGCACCTATCATCCGTTTGATCAATGCCTTATTGACGGAAGCGATTAAAGTTAATGCCTCTGATGTACATGTCGAACCCTTTGAAAATCGCCTGCGTATCCGTTTTCGTGTCGATGGTATGTTACGTGAGATTTTGAAGCCGCCGGGTAATATTGCACCCCTGGTGATATCGCGAATTAAAGTGATGGCAAAACTCGACATTGCTGAAAAGCGTCTGCCACAGGATGGCCGCATCTCTTTACGCGTTGCCGGCCGTGGTGTTGATGTGCGTGTTTCAACGCTACCGTCGGGTCACGGTGAGCGTGTGGTGATGCGTTTGCTCGACAAACAGGCAGGGCGCCTGGAGCTTGAACAGCTGGGCATGTCGCAACAAGCACATGATGATTTCTATCATCTGCTACATAAACCTCACGGCATTATCCTGGTTACAGGCCCGACCGGTTCGGGTAAAACAACGACATTATATGCAGGTTTAACCGTGCTCAATGTTAAGACTCGAAATATATTGACAGTCGAGGATCCGATTGAGTATTACATCGATGGCATAGGGCAGACGCAGGTAAATACCAAAGTAGATATGACGTTTGCGCGTGGCCTACGTTCCATCTTGCGACAGGACCCTGACGTGGTGATGATCGGTGAAATCCGTGACCTTGATACCGCATCGATTGCAGTGCAGGCCAGTTTGACAGGTCACCTGGTGTTATCAACCTTGCATACCAACAGCGCGATAGGTGCGATCGCCCGCTTGCGTGATATGGGCGTGGAGCCATTCCTGCTGGCTTCCAGTCTGATTGGTGTCATGGCGCAGCGACTGGTAAGAAATCTTTGCCCGCACTGTAAAAAACCACACGTGATCACACAAAAAGAACGTGAATGGCTGGGCATGGATATCGATAGTCATGAAAAAATATACAGTGCAGATGGCTGTAGTGAGTGTAACCATCTGGGTTATATCGGTCGTAGCGGACTGTATGAATTTATTCCGATAGATCATAAATTACAAAATATGATCCATGACGGTGAAAGTGAGCAAGCCATGGAAGACTACGCACGGACAATCTCTCCCAGCTTAAGTCAGGACGGTAAACGTATGATCCTCGAAGGTAAAACCTCACTGGAAGAAGTCTTGCGTGTAAGTCGTGATGATTAATCAGCAATGAATAATTAATTGTGAAACACGAACAACAAAAAAAATCAAATACAGTGAACTTGCTAATTAAGGTTTTGAAAAAACCTTTAACTATCTACTGAAAATAACATGGCCGCATTTGATTACGTTGCACTTGATGCAAAAGGAAAAGAGCGCAAAGGCATCATAGAGGGTGATAGCGCAAAACAGATTCGTCAGTTATTGCGTGACAAAAACCTGATGCCGCTTGAGATTACAGAGAGTAAACAGAAAGCGCAAGGTAAGCGCAGTGGTCATAACACCGGTTTTAATAAACCGCTGTTTTTGCAGCGCAGTATCAGTGCAACCGAACTGGCCTTGCTGACTAGGCAATTGGCTACCCTGATCCAGGCGGCATTGCCGTTAGATGAAACCCTTTTGGCAGTCGCCAATCAGACCGATAAACCACGTATAAAAAGTATGCTGTATGCGATTCGTTCGCGTGTATTAGAAGGACATTCTCTGGCGACAGGACTGGCAGACTACCCAAAAGTTTTTCCAGAATTGTATCGTGCGACGGTTGACGCGGGTGAGCAGTCTGGGCATCTTGATACGGTGCTGGAACGGCTGGCGGATTATACCGAAAGTCGCCAGGAGATTCAGGGTAAGGTAAGGCAGGCGCTTATCTATCCGGCATTTTTATCGATGTTTGCCATCGCTATCGTTGTTTTTATGATGACCAGTATCGTGCCACAGGTGGTCTCGGTGTTTGAGGATACCGGACAGGAATTGCCAGGGTTGACGATTTCACTGATCGCGATGAGTGACTTCGTTGTTGATTACGGACTATTTATACTGGTGCTTGTGGTAGCTGCTTTCGTAAGTTTTCAGGTATTGCTGAGCAAACCCGCTTTTGTTATGAAGTACCATATGTTTTTATTTCGATTGCCCATCATTCAAAATCTGGTTCGCGGTCTGAATGCTGCGCTGTTTACTCGTACTTTCAGTATCCTTACAGGCAGCGGAGTAACTATTCTGGAAGCGATGAAGATATCCGCAAAAGTAGTGGCTAACCTGCCTATGAGGAAAGCAATTTTAGAAGCTACCGACCGGGTACGTGAAGGTACCGGTATAAAAAACGCGCTGGAGCACAGTAAGTTGTTTCCGCCGATGACCTTACAGCTAATCGCCAGCGGTGAAAACAGTGGTAAGTTAGAAGAGATGTTAGAGCGTGCGTCCGTACAGCTGGAACGCGAACAGGTTACCATGATCGCTTATATCGTTGGTATTTTAGAACCTGTAATTATTTTGGCCATGGGTCTGATGGTACTGCTAATCGTTTTGGGGATCTTGCTGCCGATATTCGATTTGAATTCGCTGGTTAAGTAGAAGCTTTATCTACCGTAGAGACTCAGGGAAAAATACTAAAAATTTGTTGTCTAAATACGTTAGTCAAGACGATGTGCATTCAAGCTACAGTTGTTGAGAATGGCTGCCTATGATGCTCGGCTAATTCAAATGGATTCTCACTGCGTCGCTGCAGTTCAAGTATGATTAAGTTTGAGTTCTACAGTAACTGAAATAGCGATAGCACCAGTCGTTTAATAAACATCAAACCGATCAGTGCAATTAGCGTAGACAGGTCGATGCCGCCTATCGGAGGTACATGCTTTTGTATCGGGCGTAGTACAGGGTATGTCAGGTTTCGTAACAGGCTGCTTACAGGGTGGTATGGATCCGGGTTTACCCAGCTTAAAATAGCCTGTACGAATAAGGCAACAATGAAGATATCGAAGATAAGAGAGACCAGGTCATAGAAGGCTTTAATCAGAAGCTGCGGCGCGTTCATCGGGTAACCGGCAATGCTGAACAAGACCACCATTTTGATCAAGATAAGCGCTATTACTAATGCGAGTGTGGCGGTGTCTATCCTTTTGACGCTGGGGATGAATCTTCGCGCAACACTAACTAAAGGTTGAGTGGCTTTGACGACAAACTGTGATATCGGGTTATAAAAATCCGCGCCAACTTGCTGCAGGATAAATCGCAGTAACATGATGGCGATATAAATACTGAAAAGGGTATCGATTAAAAAGATAAATGGGTTTTCCTGACTCATACTTATGACCTGACTAATGTAATTATATCTATTCTGAACCAAGTTCTTCTGCGAGTGATATAGACCTGTTGCTTGCAGCGACTAGTGCATCTAATACTATCTGATGAAAATTAGCTGACTGAAAACTTAAAATCGCCTGCTCGGTAGTACCGCCTTTGGAGGTGACACGTTTGCGTAACTCAGCAGGTGGTGAATCACTTTCGGTTGCCATGCGGGCAGCACCAAGAGCAGTCTGCAAGACCAGTTTTTGTGCCACCTCGGCAGTCAATCCCAGTTGTTCACCGGCCTGCTGCATGGCTTCCATCATGAGAAAGAAATAGGCCGGTCCACTGCCAGAGACTGCAGTAACGGCATTCAACTTCTCATCGCTATCAACCCAGATAACAATACCAACCGCCTGCATAACTGTTTCGGCCAGTTGCTTTTGCTGGTCGCTGACAAACTCGTTGGCAAACAGGCCAGAGGCGCCACATTGTAGTAAAGCCGGTGTATTGGGCATGCAGCGAACAATCGCCCGATCGCCGCCTAACCAGCGGTTAATGTCACTGCTTTTAACGCCGGCGGCAATAGAGATGAACAGTTGATCGGCGATTTTGCTGTGATCAAATTGCTGGCATACCATTTTTAATAGTTGTGGTTTAACCGCCAGGATAATAATTTCAGCATCAAGCGCAGCATTATTATCTGCACTGGTATTGATATCAAACTGATCG
>JBFFVI010000121.1:0-6138 GCA_041570895.1 Gammaproteobacteria bacterium | reverse complement strand
GTATTTGCCAATTGCACTGAAGATGACATGTATGCGTCGATAGACGGTCTGGTTGATAAACTTGATCGTCAGGTGAAGAAGCATAAGGAAAAAATAAAAAATCATTTGCACCATAAACACAATAATGACTACAGCCTGGAAGAAACCGAGTAGTTTTTTATATAACTTACAGCATTCGAGATTGAATACTTAAAACCATCAAGTAAAAGGCAACAGCAGTAATATGAACCTTGATACATTAATCAGCTCGAATGCTGTCATTTGCAACGATAATATTAAAAGTAAAAAACGCGCCTTAGAACTACTGGCTGAAACCCTTGCAGAAGCTGCAACACTGCGCAATCAGCCAGCCACAGATGACAATCCTGATTCTGAAAATATCGATGCGCTGGAAATTTTTCATCTACTGACGGAGAGAGAAAAATTAGGCTCCACCAGCATGGGACACGGCGTCGCACTACCGCATACGCGCACCAGCCTGACTGAATATGCTATCGGTGCATTTCTGAAACTCGAGAAAGGTATTGATTTTGACAGCCCGGATGATCAGGCTACCGATCTAATCTTCGCACTGATGGTGCCAGAGCATTACACCGACGAACATCTAAAAATTTTAGCTTACCTGGCATCGCTGTTCAGTGATGAGAATTTCTGTAATACCATCCGTAACACCAACGACACTCAAGAAATCTACAATCATCTCATTAGCTGGCAGTTAACTTCCCAGGCATCATGAGAGAAATTCTTTCTGCTGAATCGATCATCGTCAATCTTGCCAGTAAGATTGATCTGAAATGGGTCGCCGGCTCTGAAGACCCTGAACGCCCTCTGCATGAAGTTGATGTCAAAGATCATGCAACATTGATCGGCCATCTCAATCTCATCCACAACAATATTATTCAGGTAATAGGAACAACAGAATGTGACTACCTCCATAGCCTGGATGATGATTTCAGAAACAGTACATTAACTCGGCTATTTACCAACAATACGGTTGCCGTCATTCTGACTGATGATCTGCCGGTGCCCGATATACTCTGTGATTTTGCTAATAAATATAATGTACCGGTTTTAAGCTGCAAAGCACACAGTAACGATGTTGTTGATACCGCCCGCTATTACCTGCGCAAATTATTTTCTAACAAGGAAATCGTGCATGGCGTATTCATCGAAGTACTGGGCACAGGTGTATTGATCACCGGTGTGAGCAGCGTCGGCAAAAGTGAGCTTGCCCTCGAGCTAATATCCCGAGGCCATCGTCTGATAGCAGATGACGCGCCAGAATTCACCCAGATTGGTCCAGACATCCTTGATGGTCGCAGCCCGGGAATATTGCAGGGCTTTATGGAAGTGCGCGGCCTCGGTGTTTTAAATATACGTGAGATGTTTGGTGACAATGCGATAAAAATAAATAAGTACCTACGCCTCATCATTCATCTGGAAAAAATGAGTAAAAGCAACCTCAGCAATTTTAGCCGTTTAACTGGGCAGAGCAGAGTTGAAAAAATACTCAATGTCGAAATACCAGTGACACTTATCCCTGTTGCCCCAGGACGAAATCTGGCGGTTATCGTCGAGGCAGCTGTACGTAACCACATCTTACGTGAAAATGGCTATGACGCTAGCCAACAGCTCATTGAGCTACAACAAAAAGCCATAGCAGACGACAGCTAAACGGATCTTGCCGATGAAACTAGTAATCATAAGTGGACTCTCAGGATCAGGCAAAACAGTAGCCTTACACACGCTTGAAGATGAAGATTATTACTGCATTGATAATCTGCCAGTTGGTTTACTGCCTCAATTCGTCGCTCAACTATTAAGTAGACGAGTACAACTATACGATGATGTCGCTATAGGCATCGACGCGCGCAGCAACTCTGAAGATCTGCGAGAATTCAACTCCATAATAAAAGAAATACAGAAAAGTGATGTAAGTAACAAGGTTGAGATAGAAATAATTTACCTGCAGGCGGAACTGGATACACTGATCAAACGCTTCAGTGATACCAGGCGCAAACATCCGCTAACCAGGAAAGGCCTGCCACTGTCCGAAGCTATAGAAGTAGAAAAAAATCTATTAAAGGATGTCGCCAGCGCAGCAAATTTGTATATCGACACAACCTATACCAACATCCATGAGTTAAGAGACTACATTAAAGAACGCATCGTCAAACGCGAGAAATCAAACCTCTCATTGTTATTTCACTCTTTTGGCTTTAAGAATGGCGCGCCTTCCGACTCTGATTTTGTATTTGATGTTCGTTGTTTACCTAACCCGCACTGGGAACCGAATTTACGCGCACTAACAGGACAGGATCCTGAAGTCATAGAATTTCTGCAGGAACAGGATGACGTACAGCAAATGCTGCAACACATCAAAGACTATTTAAATTTTGTCATACCAAAATTTATAAAACAGAACCGATATTACCTGACCGTATCCATCGGCTGCACTGGCGGACAACATCGTTCGGTTTTTATTGCCGAAACATTACATGACGACTTCAGAAACCACCTCGAACATGTCTCCATCCACCATCGTGAACTAAGCAAGTAAAAAATAATGTATCTCTTATTAGTGACGTTAATCTTCCGATGCTAATCCGTCTGCTAAACTAGCATGATGAAATAACACAAAACCTCTTACATGAGGGGGTGTTGATGGCGCGCGCCACAGCATACAACACCACACTCAAAACAATATAAACCAGACGCTATGAGTATAAGTAAAAATATCGAAATCATAAACAAGCTAGGAATGCACGCAAGGGCAGCAGCGCAATTTGTTCAACTAGCCTCAAACTTCACTTCACATATCGAGATAGAAAAAGGCAGTCGACGCGTGAATGGAAAAAGTATAATGGGCGTGATGATGCTTGCTGCAAGTAAAGGCAGTGAAATAACACTCTATATCGATGGCGAAGATGAACAGGAAGCCATGGATAAACTTGAGGAACTCATCAATAGCCGTTTCAATGAAGAAGAATAAATACTATCGATAAAACTACGAATCAGAGGTAATCATTGAGCATATTCATCAGCGGAATCGGCGTATCTAAAGGTATTGCAATTGGTAACGCCTTCGTACTTGCACGCGAACAATATGATGCCACGCAAGCGATCATACCTGACTATGAGATAGATTCTGAAATAAAACGCTTCAAGCTGGCACTAGCCCAGGCCAATAAGCAACTTCACGATATCAAAAAGAAAATCGCAAAGAATACAGCGAATGATATCCTTGTTTTCATCGATACTCACCTGTTAATGCTGGAAGATCCGGCTTTTGATGAAGGCACTATCGCCAACATAAAAGAATATTCCTGTAATGCAGAATGGGCATTACAGATGCAGGGTGACCGCCTTGTACAGGTATTCAATGAGATGGAAGACCCTTATCTGCGCACACGCAAAGATGACGTCTTACATGTAGTAAAACGCATACAAAGTTGCCTGGCGGGCACAGAAAACAATCCCGACGGTCACCTATATAAAGGCAAGATAATAGTCGCAGATGATTTAACGCCTGCCGATACCATCATGATGAAGCACCAAAAAGTCGCCGGTTTCATTACCGAATATGGTGGCCCTTTATCACACACTGCCATCCTGGCGAGAAATCTTGGTATCCCCGCAATCGTTGGCCTACATCATGCTCGACAGTTAATCCATCGTGATGAGACCCTGGTTATCGACGGCCTTACCGGATTTGTTATCAACTCGCCTGATAAAAAATCCCTCAAATACTATCGCGCTTTAAAACGCGATGAATCTGCCAAGCGCGACTTATTAAAAGGTTTAAGTGGCAAACCGGCTATAACGCTTGATAAAAAGCAGATAACACTACACGGCAACATTGATCGTCCTAGTGATATTCGTATAATAAAAAAATATGATGATACCGGTGTCGGTTTATATCGGACCGAGATGCTGTTCATTCAACTCAATCAATGGCCAGATCAAAAAACGCATTTCAACACCTATAAACGTGCGGTAAAAGCACTGAACGGAAAACCATTAACCATTCGTACCATGGATCTGGGCGCTGATAAGGAAATACAGGACACCATCGACCATGGTCCGATGGCACACAATCCAGCTATGGGCTTGCGGGCAATTCGTCGATGTCTTAAAGAACCGCAGGACTTTATGCCTCAGTTACTGGCAATATTACGCGCCTCCGCTTATGGCCCAGTGCGCATTATGATCCCGATGCTGACCAATACTGAAGAACTAGATCAGGTACTAAGTCTAATAGAAGAAGCAAAACATATACTAAAAAAGAAAAACATCGCTTTTGATAAAAAAATACCTGTCGGCGCCATGATCGAAGTTCCTGCCGCCGCACTGGCTGCAGATGCCTTTGCGCAAAAACTCGACTTTCTCTCCATCGGCACTAATGATTTGATCCAGTACACCCTGGCGATAGACCGTGTCGATGATGAAGTTAACTACTTATTCAACCCGTTACACCCGGCAGTATTAAAATTGATCCACATGACAATCAAAGCCGGTAAAAAAGCCAATATCCCCGTTTCCATGTGTGGCGAGATGGCAAGTGATACACAATACACTCGCCTGCTGCTTGGTATGGGGCTAGAGTATTTCAGTGTACAGGCGAATGCGCTGCTGGAAATCAAACATATCATTCTCAACAGTACGCTCAAAAACCTGCAGAAGGAAACCGAGTCAATCTTGCAGATCTATGACAATAATGAAATAAAATCACGCGTTCAGCAGTTAACCAATCTGTTATAAATACCTCATTCTACTCAACTGTCGTTTGCGACTGTTTCTGCAAGCATTCAATTTTTGTATAATTTTGATCTGGTAAGATTAAAAATATCGCTAATCACATAACCACAACCACACACATGCTAAACTTATAGAAACCCGCCGTCGTGCAAAAATAATAAGACAGAAACTCCCATGGACCAAGATCGTTCAAAAAAAACCGAAGATCAGATCCTTGCATTATCCGATGCCCTGGAAACCGGTACCATGCAGCACGCTTGTGGCATGCTCAACGAGTTAAGTCCTGCTGAGATTGCACACTTACTGGAATCACTGCCCTATACCGAACGTAACATCATCTGGGAACTGGTCGATTCTGAAAAAGAAGGTGAAGTACTCATCCAGTTAGGCGAAGAACTTCGTGCGACGCTGATTCGAGATATGTCATTACAGGACCTGGTCAGTGCCACCGAAGGCATGGACGTTGACGATCTTGCTGACTTTATCCAGTCACTACCAGACCGTGTTACTACCCAGGTATTGACCTCCCTGGATACTCAGCACCGCGAACGACTAGAGGCAGTACTCTCCTATCCAGAAGACAGTGCCGGTGGTCTGATGAACACCGACACGATCACGGTACGCAGCGAAGTGACTCTGGACGTGGTACTGCGCTACCTGCGGATGCTTGATCAGCTACCAGATAATACAGATAGTTTATTCGTTACTACACGCGACAATCGTTTTGTCGGCACCCTGCCTTTATCAGTGATATTGACCAACGATCCTGAACTGACAGTTGACAGCGTGATGAAACGCGATACCGAAGTCATCAAAGCCAGCATGGAAGATGATGAGGTAGCAAAAATATTTGAAACCCACGACCTGTTCTCCGCCCCAGTCGTGGATGAGAACATGAAACTACTGGGGCGTATTACAGTGGATGACGTGGTCGATGTGATTCGAGAAGAAGCCGAACATTCTGTTTTAGGTATGGCTGGTTTAACCGAAGAAGAAGATTTATTTGCACCCGCTATTCCCAGTGCACGCCGACGCGCAATCTGGTTAGGCATAAACCTGTTAACCGCTTTCATGGCTTCCTGGGTAGTGTCCAATTTTGAAGGCACCCTGGAAAAAATTGTCACCATCGCCGTACTGATGAATGTCGTTGCCAGCATGGGCGGTATCGCCGGCTCACAGACGCTCACACTGGTTATCCGCGGCCTTGCACTGGGACAGGTAAGCAAAAGCAACCGTGGATGGTTAGTAAACAAAGAAATTATTGTTGGTATGCTCAATGGTATCGGCTGGGCACTGGTCATAGCTGCTATCGCTGTGCTCTGGTTCGATGACTTGCAGATCGGCTATGTCATCGCCGCAGCCATCATCATTAATTTATTT
>JBFFVI010000120.1:0-6174 GCA_041570895.1 Gammaproteobacteria bacterium | reverse complement strand
ATCTACTGGCCCAAGTATCGGTAAACCCTCTGACATGAGCCTGCAGATGTTTTTCATGGCTAGTTACGATATGGACCGTTTCCGTCGTTTTGTAATGAGCGACGCTTTCATCAAGATGTATGATTTAAATGATGATGAATACGCGGCCTTAGAGACCGATGACATCGCACTGATGAAATTCGGTTTCAAACTGATGAAACAGGTATTCTTTGGCGAATTGACCATCAAAGAACGAGAAGGCGCCTGGGAAGAGCGTGTTAAAGAACGTAAAGACATCCTGGAATTCCGCAAACAGGCCGAAATCGCTGAACACGAAAAAAGGCAGGAAGCTGCACGGACAGCTGCTTTAAATTCTGGCAAAGAGCTGGATGACTAAAGCCGCTATTCTGCAATAATTACTAGCTGTTTATATGACCAGTCTCACTACTGTCGGCATATTGTCTGACTCGCACGGATATTTAGACCCAAGAATTGCGCATGCGGTTAATCAGTGCGATTACATCGTGCATGCCGGCGACATCTTCAATGCGCATGTTTTAGAACAGCTAGAACCTAAAAAGGCGCTGATTGCCGTTGCTGGCAACAATGATTATGCCGGGCTCTGGAAGGATGAAGAGACGGCTATCGTAAAAGCACTGCCGTTAACCAATAAACTGGAATTACCGGGAGGACTGCTGTTTGTTGAACACGGGCATCGCCTGGGCAATCACCCGGAACATGATCAGTTTCGCAAAGATCACGCCGATGCACGCTTGATCGTTTATGGTCACACCCATCATCGTATCATCGACCAGCAGGCAGAACCCTGGGTCATCAACCCGGGCGCGTCTGGCAAGATTCGCACCCACGGTGGTCCATCATGCTTCATCCTCCATGCCAACGAGGAAGAATGGATCATTGAGACGATCCTGTTTGCCGACGATACCAGCAACTAGAATATGCCTTACTCAGACCAGCAACAACTAGGCTTTGATATACACCCAGCCTTGTTTCAAACGCTCCGGAATTAACTCTCTAGCCGACTTGTCTTTCGCCACACCGGGCATCAGAACAATTTCAACACCCTCCTGTTTGAGCGCTTTGGCAATAGAGCGGTCACAGGCATAGACTGCCACACCATCATTCGCAACCAGTTCCTGTATACGTGCAATGTAAGGTGACACACCCGGTCTTAAAATGTTGATACCCTTTTTATTGGTAATAATATCCAGCTCTATCGGGGTGTTGGCCTGACGGTAGGTTGCCAGCAATTGATCGGCTTCATTTAATGCCGCATTAACCACCTGCACATCACTGGAGTCAATATGCAATACAATTTTTCGTTTTCCATGCTCGACATCTACATGATTAGCTACATACTGAAAGGCATTTTCTGCAGAGATCGCCTGAATAGCGTTAGGACTGTATTCATAGGTTGTCCAACCCAGCAATACGCCCACGACCAGGGTCACAGAAGCTGCGATGGCTTTGGCAAATATTGAGCTGGACCTGCTTTGTTCATGGTCATCATAGGCTGAACCTGGCACGTCACTGTAAGCGTAGCCGACCAGCTCACGCACTGCTTTCAATTGACAGACACGCTCGCGCAGATCTTTATCATCAAGCAATGCTTCATGGATTTCATTCATCTCATCAGTATCAAGCTGCTTATCAACAAATAAATTTAACTTATCTTCAGATATATTCTTGATATTCATTATTTAACCCTTCTTAACTTAAATTCAGATAAATCGTCTGAACCGAATTCTAGTAACTGTTCTTTTAAGTTTTGCCGAGCCCTGAACAGACGACTCATCACCGTTCCGATCGGAACTTCAGTGATTTCTGCGATTTGCGCATAACTGAAACCGGCAAAATCAGCCAGTGTCACCACTTCGCGCAGCGGCAGGGGCAGCTGCTCTACAGATGCCCGAACACGTTTAACGATCTGAGATTGCTGATAGTTATCAGAATGGCCAGTTTGATCTTCATCATGCATCTCGACAAACTCGACATTACGGCCTTTAACTCGCAAGTAATCATGCCAGCAGTTGTACAAAATCCGGTATAACCAGCTATCCATGGTATTCACATCACGTAGCTTCGATGCATTCTTTAAGGCTTTGTAGATGGTCTCCTGCACCAGATCATCAGCTAAGGCAGCATCATGACACCAGGAATAGGCGATGCGATAAAGTTTGTTCCGCCGTTTGGCAAACTCAGCTTTCAATGAAAAAGCAGCCACCAAATCTTTAACAACTTTCATAAAAACTCCAGAGGATTTCTTAACTTAATAAGAGACGTCGCCAGCAGCGAAATATTCCCAAAAATAATTGTGAATATTCTATATCTCAGCCCCGTCTCTTAGCTATCTAAACATACTGTAGATGAATGATAACAAATGCACCAAATCAAATATAGAACAAGTCTAATAGCGCTATTGTTGCTCTCATTACTGAGCACTAATGCCAATGCGACTCTCGATATCTCACTTTACAGTATAGACGATAGCAAACATAAGCTTTCAGAATATATTGGCCATGGTAAATGGGTTGTGTTGAACATATGGGGCACTCGTTGCCCACCCTGCCGTGAAGAGATGCCAGAGCTCGTCAGCTTCCATGACGGGCATAAAGACGATGATGCCATCGTCTTAGGTATCGCCATCGACTTCCCAAGTTATGGATACGCCATAAAAAAAGAAGTGATCTCATTTGCTGACGATTACCTTATCGACTTCCCAATACTGTTAAGCGATTCAAGCATCACAGAAAAAATCGGCCTGGGCCGTTTAGAAGGTCTACCTACTACTTACCTGATCAATCCTGCTGGCGATATTGTCGGTATGCAGGTCGGTGGTGTAACACAAAAAATACTGGAGGATTTTATAAATAAAACAAAGCTGCAAACCCCTGACAGCTTGAACCAATAATAACCTGGGGAAACAAACCATTAATTAAGAGAGGAAATATTATGAATAAATTAAAGACACAGATATTAACAGCATTTTTCATCAGTTTATGTATGTTAACCACAACAACACATGCCAGCGAACGTTATGGCAAACAAAAAGTTGTCTATCACATCAACTACGACAATCCAAAACAGCAGGCCGGTGCATTACGTAACATACAAAATCACATCAATGCTGTCGGTGCAGAAAATCTTGATCTGAAAGTTGTATTACATGGCAACGGCCTTGCCTTACTACTTGAACCCGACTCATTAGAAAAACTTAAAAAGTTCAAACATGCTAACGCTGATGCCACGATGACAGCAAAAATAGATAATTTAAAAAACCAGGGAATCGAATTCAATGTCTGCGAAAACACTGTAAAAGGTCGCAAGGTCGATGTTGATACCGACCTGTATAACGTTGATAAAAAAGACATCGTTCCTAGTGGTGTAGCTGAAGTCGCCAGACTACAACAGATGGGTTATGCATACGTAAAACCATAAGTAACAAATTAATTGATTTTAAACAACGGCGCAGGATTTTAAGTACTTATTTAAAAATCATTTTGAATAATCACTAACCTGCACCGTCCATATTATCAATGGAATATTAAAAATAATTAGCCGATTAATAAACTTAAAAAATTACAACTGGAGATATATATGAAAAAACTATTATCACTTTTCATGTTTTTGATAGCGATAACAAGCAGCTATCAAATACAGGCAGCAGAAGATGACAAACCTTTTGCAGAAGAAAAAATAGTCTTACAGATCAGTGACTCTGATCCTTTTAAACAGACACTGGTTCTTAATGTGGCATCAAACATTATTAAAGCTTATGGACAGGACAAAGTTGATGTCGAGATCGTCGCTTTCGGTCCTGGCTTACGTTTGATGTTTAAGGACAATGTAAATAGCGGTCGTATCCAGGGATTAACTTCCAGCGGCGTAAAATTCGCAGCATGCGGAAACACCATCGCTGGTGTAACTAAAAAACTAGGGCATGCACCTGAAATGAATAGTAATGCGGTAACCGTTACTGCCGGAGTGGTACGTATTATTGAACTACAAAATCAGGGTTTCAAACTAATAAAACCATAAAAAATTGTACCACTAAAAAATTTATATCCTTTCGGGAGGACAAAGAATGAATTACAAAAACAAACTATTGATAAAAGCGATTGGAGCGTCGTTATTAACTTGCGCTTCAGCTGCTCAGTCAGCAAACTGGTTGATGTTGCAAGGCACTGAACCAGCAGGCGCAGCAGAGCGCGCCAAAGTGTGGGGCTTCGTACAGGCACAATATCAGTACGACAACAGCGACCCAAATGCTGGCGGTGGCTACAACCCGCCGAAACTGATCGGACCGAACCTGGATGATCAGTCACAGTTCAATGTTAACCGTGCGCGTATTGGCGTTCGTGGAACTGGAATGCCGATAGACAGCAATGTGAATTACTTCATACTTGCCGAACTCGGTAATAATGGCATAACTTATGGAGATGATGGCAAACACCTTACAGATGCCAGCGTTACTCTTAACCATATACCTGGTGCCCGAGTACGTATGGGCCTGTTCAAAACGCCCGGCGCAGAGGAAGGTTTGCAGGCAATCCACGTATTTGATTACATCAATTTCACTACAGTAACCAATCAGTTGCTGCTTGAACGTTTCCCGAGTAGCAGCTGTGAAGGCGGTAGCCCTTCAACAGGTCCTTGCACTCAGTCCAGCGATGTTAATAATTCGGCCACCGCTACACCTGATGCTGACATGAACCAGTTTTCACGATCAGTCGGTGCCTTTCGTGATGTCGGCATCCAGGTATTCGATACCTTCAAATCAGGAAGCTGGGAAAACAGCTATGCCATCATGTACGGTAACGGTAACGGCCTGAACTATGGCGATAACGATGACAACAAAGATCTTTACCTGTACCTGTCCACTGAAAACGTATACGGCGGCAAAGGTGGTCGTCGTGAAGGCCTGAAGATGTTTGCATGGCACCAGGATGGTACACGAACCAATGCTGTGGACAGAACCAAAGAACAGGATCGCACCCGTTCAGGTCTCGGCTTTAAATACCTGCAAAGACCGTTCAGAATATCCGCAGAATACATGCAAGGTAAAGGCATGATATTCCAGGGGCAACACAGGCCGCAGCACCTGTTCAATGATCTTGAAGCAGCTGGTTACTATGCAGAAGCTGGTTGGTATATTCCTGATACCAATTGGGAACTTGATCTTCGTTATGATTCCTACACCCGTGACGAAAACTTTAAGCAGCCGCCGACAAGTCCAGCCACTCCCTCAGCACCTGGAGACGAATCTACTTTTGACACAATTACTGCAGGCGCACAGTATCACTTCAACAAGAAGACTCGTATGAATGTTGAATATGCGATGCGCGATGCCAAGTCCGATACAAAGGCGATTGATAACAATGTCAAAGGTATAAATGACCGCTTTGCCATACAGGTCACCCATATCTTCTAAACATCATACTCAGGATGAGTATAAAACTGCGTTAAACATCATGCTATGGTATAAACGCTTTACGGGGTTCGAAAGAACCCCGTTTTTTTATCAGATAGTATTTATACACTAAGTACTATCTGATAAAAATGTTAAAAAAACCCGGGAGCTAACATGAAAAACAAAACATCAAGATTACTTTCTGTACTGATTATCCTGAGCAGTTTAATCAGTACACAAACTAACGCGTCAAACTCAGACAGTGATGGGAAAAATGGAATAATAACTATCAAAAGCATACATTCCGTTTCAGTAACCATTGATAAACTCGAAGCAGTATTGAATAAAAAAGGCATGACCATTTTCAAACGTATCGATCATGCAGCTGGCGCACAAAAAGCTGGATTGCAGTTACGCCCTACCGAATTATTAATATTCGGTAATCCAAAAGTCGGCACACCATTAATGTTATGTTCACAGACTGCTGCTCTGGATCTACCACAGAAAGCATTGGCTTATGAAGATGAAAGCGGGCAGGTATGGCTGACATATAACGACCCTGCATACATGGCGAAGAGACACCACACCCGAGATTGTGAAGAAGCCGTTCAAAAAGTCAGCAATGCGCTAGCAAAATTTGCCAGTGTTGCTACGGAATAATTATATCTTTACTACAGAATTAGCCTGTCAATACTCACGTAGGAGCGGAAACTTGTTCCGCGATCCACTCATACTATAATAAAAGAGCAATCGCGGAACAAGTT
>JBFFVI010000119.1:0-6200 GCA_041570895.1 Gammaproteobacteria bacterium | reverse complement strand
GGCCAAAAAGTACATCCAGTAGGTATACGTTTAGGTATTTCAGCAGATTGGAATGCAAAGTGGTATGCGTCAACAAAAGATTTTCCAAATCTTTTGAATGCAGATATCCAGGTACGTGAATTTTTACGTAAGAAGCTGGCAAATGCCAACGTCAGTCGCATACAGATAGAGCGTCCTACAGGGTCAGCTAATGTCACCATACATACAGCTCGTCCAGGTGTGGTTATCGGTAAGAAAGGTGCTGATATCGAAGTGCTGCGTAAAGATATTGCCAAGATTATCGGCCTGCACGTTAATAGCGTTAAGGTGAATATCGAGGAAATTCGTAAGCCTGAACTTGATGCAAAACTTGTTGCTGAGAGTATCTCGCAGCAGCTTGAGCGTCGTGTGATGTTTAGACGTGCGATGAAACGTGCCATCCAGAATACTATGCGTATGGGTGCGCAGGGCATCAAGATTAAAATCGGTGGTCGTTTGAACGGTGCAGAAATTGCACGCAGTGAAATGTATCATGAGGGCCGTGTTCCATTGCATACATTACGTGCAGATATCGATTACGGTACACATGAAGCATTAACGACTTACGGTATTTTAGGTATTAAAGTTTGGATTTATAAAGGTGAGGTTTTTAATCTTTATAAAGATTTAGAAACAAAAGACGCTGCTAATGCAAGCGCTGGCGCCGGTGCTAAGTAACACCGAACCAACGACATAGTTAGAGGATAAAATAGTGTTACAACCTAAGCGTACTAAATTTCGTAAAATGTTTAAAGGCAAGAACCGTGGTCTTGCACAAGCTGGCAATAAAGTTAGCTTTGGTGAGTACGGTTTGAAAGCTGCAGAGCGTGGCCGTGTATCTGCCCGTCAGATCGAAGCGGCTCGTCGTGCGATGACTCGTAAAGTCAAGCGTACTGGTAAAATCTGGATCCGTATCTTTCCTGATGTGCCGATATCAAGTAAACCACTTGAAGTCCGTATGGGTAAGGGTAAGGGTAACGTTGATTTTTGGTGCTCTAAAGTTCAGCCAGGTACCATGTTATATGAGATGGAAGGTGTGTCAGAAGAAATGGCAAGAGAAGCTTTCCGTCTGGCAGCAAACAAGCTGCCTATCAAGACAACTTTTGTAATACGTGCGGTGATGTAATGGCTTCTGCTCAAGAATATAGAAAAATGTCTGAAAAAGACTTAACAACTGAATTGTTTAATTTGCGCCGCGAGCAGTTTAATCTGCGCATGCAGATGGGTTCAGGTAATACACCAAAAATTCATCGTTTTAGTATGGTTCGTCATGATATCGCACGTATTAAAACAGTACTGACTGAAATGGGTCAAGCAACTAAGAAAGGTGATTCATAATGACCAGTGTTGATACAAACACAGCTGTTGACGAAGTTAACAAGCGAACATTGCAAGGTGTAGTTACTAGTTCAGCTGGTGACAAATCTGCAACCATCATGATTGAACGTCGTATTAAACATCCTATCTATGGAAAGTTTATTAACCGTTCTACCAAGATACGTGTGCATGATGAAGCAAACGAATGTAATAAAGGCGACACTATCTTAATCGAAGAGTGCCGTCCCATGTCCAAGACTAAGTCCTGGAAACTCGTAAAAATTGTTGAAAAAGCTCCTGAGCTTTAATTGATCAGGCACAAGAGTTAGGTATATACCATGATACAAATGCAAACCATTTTGAATTCCGCTGATAACAGTGGTGCACGCAGCATGATGTGTATCAAAGTATTGGGTGGATCACATCGCCGTTATGCGCGCGTTGGCGACGTTATCAAAGTTAGTATTAAAGATGCGATTCCACGCGGCAAAGTAAAAAAAGGTGAAGTGTATAACGCAGTCGTTGTACGTACGAAAAAAGGTGTCCGTCGCTCTGATGGCTCATCAATTCGTTTTGACAGCAATGCGGCAGTTATTTTAAATGCAAACTTACAGCCTATTGGCACACGTATTTTTGGCCCGGTAACTCGTGAACTGCGTAATGAAAAGTTCATGAAAATTGTCTCGCTAGCACCAGAAGTGTTGTAAAGGTAAATAAGCATGAAACGTATTAAGAAAGGTGACCAGGTCATCGTTATTGCAGGAAAAGACAAGGGTCGTCAAGGCACGGTATTAAATGTCTCTGATGAAAAGATTCTTGTCGAAGCTGTGAATATGGCTAAAAAGCATACTAAAGCAAATCCAATGGCTGGTGTTGAGGGCGGAATAGTAGAAAAAGCTATGCCGTTAGATATATCAAACGTTATGCTGTTTAATCCAATGACCAATAAAGGCGATCGTGTTGGTTTTAAATCCCTGGAAGATGGTCGTAAAGTACGTTATTTCAAGTCTAACGGCGAAGTCGTAGACGTTTAAGGTTAATAGTCATGTCAAGATTACAAGAATATTATCGTGATACAGTTGTTAAGAATTTAATGACAACTGGCGCATTCAAAAATGTTATGGATGTACCTCGTATTACAAAGATCACTATCAATATGGGTTTGGGCGACGCCATCGGCGATAAAAAAATCCTGGAAAATGCTCTTAGTGATATGGAAAAAATCGCTGGTCAAAAACCAGTGACTACTTTAGCTCGTAAATCAGTCGCATCATTTAAAGTGCGTGATGGTTATCCTATTGGCTGTAAAGTCACTTTACGTAGCGAGAGAATGTATGAGTTTCTTGATCGTTTAATCAGTATCTCTGTTCCTCGTATACGCGACTTCCGTGGTTTGAATCCAAAATCATTTGACGGTCGTGGTAACTACAATATGGGTGTTAAAGAGCAGATTATTTTCCCAGAAATCGAATACGAGAAAATAGACAAGATCCGCGGTATGGATATATGTATTACAACAACTGCAAAAGATAACGCAAGTGGTCTGGCATTGTTAAAAGAATTTAATTTCCCTTTTAAAGGCGAAAGCAAGCAGGGTAGTAAATAATATGGCTAAGAAATCTATGGTAGCTCGCGAGCACAAACGTACTCGCCTGATTGAGAAATATGTTGAAAAACGTGCTCAATACAAAGCTGTGTTAATGGATCAAAACGCTGGTTTTGATGAAAAGATGGAAGCACAACGTCAGCTACAGACTTTACCTAGAGATTCAAGTCGTTCACGCCAACGTAACCGCTGCCGTATAACCGGTCGCCCACATGGCGTATTTCGTAAGTTTGGTTTATGTAGAAATAAATTACGTGAAGCTGCAATGCGCGGCGACATTCCTGGCCTAGTTAAGGCTAGTTGGTAGAGGTATTTCATTATGATGACAGATCCTATAGCAGATATGCTAACCCGCGTGCGTAATGCACAAGCAGCATCAAAATTTGATGTCACGATGCCATCGTCAAAATTAAAAATTGCGATCGCGAAAGTATTACAGGAAGAGGGTTACATTTCTGGTTTTTCTAGCGACGATGCAGTTAAGCCTACTATGACGGTTACTTTGAAATATTATGAAGGTCGTCCGGTTATTGATGAATTGAAACGTGTCAGTCGTCCTGGATTACGTATTTATAAAAACAAACATGAATTACCAAAAATCTTAAATGGTTTAGGTATCGCCATCGTGTCAACATCAGCTGGTGTGATGACTGATCGTGCAGCACGTGCTGCAGGTCGCGGCGGCGAAATTATTTGTACTGTTTCTTAATAATGGCATTACCGCTTTTAATTATTAGAACACAAACTTTTTAGAGAAAAATAATGTCACGTATTGCTAAAAAACCCGTCGTAATAGCACCTGGTGTAGAACTCAACATCAGTGGCCAGTCGGTTACCGCAAAAGGTAAACAAGGCAACTTGTCAATGGAATTACATGAGGCTGTCAGTATTAAACAGGAAGAAGATGGCACGCTTACTTTTAAACCTAATGACGATTCAAAAGGCAGTATGGCAATGGCTGGCACCATGCGCTCACTGGTTGATAATATGGTGACAGGTGTTTCTCAAGGTTTTACTAAACAGTTACAGCTTATCGGTGTTGGATATAGAGCGCAGATGCAGGGTAATGTTCTTGATCTGTCTTTAGGTTTTTCGCACCCGGTTAAATATCCGATACCAGAAGGTATTACTATTGAGACCCCAAGCCAGACAGAGATAAATGTAAGAGGCGCTGACAAACAAAAAGTTGGTCAGGTTTGTGCAGAAATTAGAGCGTATCGTCCACCAGAACCATACAAGGGTAAAGGTGTGAGATATTCAGACGAACGCGTAATTCGCAAAGAAGCGAAGAAGAAATAAGAGCTAGGTTATTACCATGATATCTAAAAAAGCAAACAGAGTACGCCGTGCAAAAAGAACACGTGCGAAAATTAGCGAGTTAGGTGCACACCGTTTGAGTGTACATCGTACACCTCGTCATATTTATGCTCAGGTAATTAGTCCTGACGGCAGTAAAATTATAGCTGCCGCATCAACTGTACAGAAAGATGTGGCTGGCGATGCCAAATATACTGGTAACGTGGAAGCGGCATCATTAGTTGGTAAAGCAATTGCTGAAAAATCAAAATCTGCAGGCGTTACATCTGTAGCCTTCGATCGTTCAGGTTTCCGTTATCACGGTCGTGTTAAAGCATTAGCTGACGCCGCACGTGAGGCTGGATTAGAGTTTTAGTCTTTATTGTATCTACTATATCGATACTATTTGATTAACTTTTTAAATATAAGCATTAAAGAATAAACAGGGTTTAAGCATGGCACAACAAGATAACTCAGCAAGTAAAGATGATTTCATTGAAAAATTAGTTGCTGTCAATCGTGTGGCGAAAGTTGTAAAAGGCGGTCGCCAATTTGGTTTTACTGCACTGACAGTCGTGGGTGATGGTAACGGTACGATTGGTTTTGGTTACGGTAAAGCAAAAGAAGTACCGCTGGCTATTCAAAAAGCAATGGATAAGGCACGTAAAAATATGAAGGCTGTGCCACTAAAGGGTGACACATTACAGCATGCTATAACCGGTATACATGGTGCAGCTAATGTATATATGCAGCCTGCATCAGATGGTACCGGTATTATTGCTGGTGGTGCGATGCGCGCAGTTTTTGAAGCGGTAGGTGTGAAAAACGTACTTGCTAAAATCAATGGCACTCGTAACCCTATTAATGTAGTGCGTGCTACGATTAATGGTCTTTCGTCTATGTCTTCACCAGATTATGTTGCAGCAAAACGCGGCAAAAAGATTGAAGAGATACTGGGTTAATAATCCCGATTATAAGATCCGCTAAATAGATTATAGATTTAGGTAAACAGCTCATGGCTAGCAAAGAATTAAAAGTAACGTTAACTAAAAGCACCATTGGTCGCTTGAAGTCTCATAAGGCTTGCGCGCGAGGCTTAGGTTTGTTGCGTACTAATCACTGTGTTACGGTTCAGGATACACCAGAGAATCGTGGCATGATTAATAGAATTTATTACATGGTTAATGTTGAGGAAGTATAACAATGCATTTAAATACACTTCAACCTGCTCCTGGTAGCAAAAAGAACGCAAAACGTGTAGGTCGCGGAATTGGTTCTGGTACAGGTAAAACATGTGGTCGTGGCCATAAAGGTCAGAAATCACGTTCTGGCGGATTTTCAAAAGTTGGTTTTGAAGGCGGTCAGATGCCTTTGCAACGTCGTTTGCCTAAAGTTGGTTTCAATTCACGCTCAGCACAACGTAGCGCTGAAGTAAGATTGGGTGAACTCACTAATATAGATGCTGATATTATAGATCTAGCGGCATTGATCAAGGCCGACGTTGTTCCTGCAAGAACATTAAAAGCTAAAGTTATTGCCTCTGGCGAAATAGCCAAAGCAGTACAGCTTAAGGGCATAAAAGTAACACCAGGTGCACGTGCAGCGATAGAAGCTGCCGGTGGCAAAATTGAGGACGCTGAATAAAGGACGTCAAGTCCCTTAGCAGTTAAAGGCGGAAGAATTAATGGCAGGTGAGAGTAATCTATCGGAATTGAAGCAGCGCTTGTTGTTTGTTATCGGTGCATTAATTGTTTTTCGAATAGGTACCTTTATTCCTGTGCCGGGTATTGACCCTACTGTACTGTCATCACTATTTGACCAGCAGAAAGGCAGTATCCTGGGTGTATTTAATATGTTGTCCGGTGGTGCGTTGGGACGTATGTCTCTGTTTGCACTCGGTATTATGCCGTATATTTCGGCTTCGATTATCATGCAGTTACTGGCAGTCACAGTACCTTCACTG
>JBFFVI010000118.1:0-6239 GCA_041570895.1 Gammaproteobacteria bacterium | reverse complement strand
TGTTTAAAGAATTTGGCTTCACTGTAGAAAATGTAGTGAAAGCTGTTGAATCTGTATTGTAAGAAATTTTAATTTTTAAAAAAATTTGGAGAAATAATTATGACTATTAAAGTCGGTATTAACGGTTTTGGCCGTATCGGTCGTATGGCTTTTCGTGCGATTGCAAATGACTTCTCAGATATTGAAGTTGTAGGTATTAATGATTTACTGGACGCTGATTACCTTGCGTACATGCTTAAGTACGATTCAGTACACGGTAACTTTGACGGTGATATCTCTGTTGAAGGCAGTAACCTAATCGTTAACGGTAAAAAAATCCGTCTGACTGCTGAGCGTAACCCTGCTGATCTTAAGTGGAGTGACATCGGTGCTGACCTGGTAATCGAGTGTACTGGTTTCTTCCTTACAGAAGAAAGCTGTCAGGCACACATCGATGCTGGCGCGAAGAAAGTTGTTCAGTCTGCACCTTCTAAAGATGGCACACCAATGTTCGTATACGGTGTTAACCACAACGAATACGCTGGTCAGGCAATCGTTTCTGCTGCATCTTGTACGACTAACTGTCTGGCTCCTGTTGCAAAAGTTATCAACGACAAGTGGGGCATCAAGCGTGGCCTGATGACGACTGTTCATGCTGCAACTGCTACACAGAAAACAGTTGACGGCCCTTCTATGAAAGACTGGCGCGGTGGCCGCGGTATCCTGGAAAACATCATCCCATCTTCAACTGGTGCGGCTAAAGCTGTAGGTGTTGTACTTCCTGAGCTTAACGGCAAATTAACTGGTATGGCTTTCCGCGTACCTACTTCAGACGTTTCTGTTGTTGATTTAACTGTTGAGTTAGATAAAGAAGCTTCATATGAAGAGATCTGTGCTGAATTGAAAGCAGCTTCAACATCAGGTGACATGAGCAAGACTCTGGGTTACACCGATGAGAAAGTTGTTTCTACAGACTTCCGTGGTTGCGGTTTCTCTTCGATCTTTGATGCAGAAGCAGGTATCGCGCTAGACGGTACTTTCGTGAAATTAGTTTCATGGTACGACAACGAGTACGGTTACACATGTAACATGCTTCGCTTTGTGGAGCACGTCTCCAAGTAAAGATCTTTTGTCCTCTGGCGGCGTTGCTCTAAAAACTTTTGAATACTCACGTACAATCGTACGCTCCGTTTCAAAAGTTTTCAGGCGCCTTGCCAGCGAACAAAATCTCTTCACTTAATCCTTTGTTCTGCTGACACGCTTTGCGTGGCTGCGCAGGTTGTTCGCGGAACAAGATTCCGCTCCTACAGGATTATTAGTAGGAGCGGAACTTTATTCCGCGATTGCTTGCAAAGGATGACGAGATTTGGATGATAATCAGCCCGGTTTATAGTTAATCTTAATCGGGCTGGTGTCTTTAAAACAACACGCTAAGTGTTGTTTGTTAAGTGGCTTGCTTGAGTAGAGCGGTTTTTAACAAACAGTATTTAAATTATTTTTTGGAGTTTTCTCATGTCTTTTATCAAATTGACTGATCTTGATCTGGCCGGCAAACGTGTTCTTATCCGTGCTGACCTTAACGTACCTGTAAAAGATGGCAAGGTAACATCTGATGCGCGTATCACTGCATCTATGCCAACGATTGAGCACTGCATGAAAGCAGGTGCTTCGGTAATGGTGATGTCTCACCGCGGCCGTCCTGAAGAAGGTAAGGCTGATGAAGAAAATTCGATGCAGCCGATCGCTGAAAACATGTCGGAAAAACTGGGTACCGAAGTTCGTCTGATCAAAGATTATTTAGATAACGCACCAACAGTTGCTGCAGGCGAATGTGTCTTGCTGGAAAATGTTCGTTTTAATGCCGGTGAGAAAAAAGATGACGAAAAGCTAGCTAAAAAATACGCTGCACTATGCGACGTATTTGTCATGGATGCTTTTGGTACTGCACATCGTGCACAGGCATCAACACATGGTGCAGGTAAATTTGCACCCATCGCATGCGCCGGTATTTTGCTATCTGGTGAACTGGACAGCCTGGAAAAAGCCCTGGCTAATCCTGCACGCCCTATGGTGGCGATCGTCGGTGGTTCAAAAGTTTCTACAAAATTGACGGTATTAGAAGCGCTGTCTGAAAAAGTTGACCAGATGGTCGTCGGCGGCGGTATCGCAAACACCTTCCTCAAAGCGATGGGACATAACGTCGGTAAATCTTTGTGTGAAAATGACCTGGTTGATACTGCAAAAGCGCTGGTTGAAAAGATGAAAGCACGCGGTGCAAATATTCCGATCGCAACTGACGTTGTCTGTGCGAAAGAGTTTGCTGAAGATGCTGAGGCAACTTTGAAATCAGCTGCAGACGTTGAAGATGATGACATGATCTTTGATATCGGTCCGGATTCAGCGAAAGAGCTGGCTGAGATAATCAGTAAAGCCGGTACGATTATCTGGAATGGTCCAGTAGGCGTATTTGAGTTTGATCAGTTTGGTGAAGGCACTAAAACGGTTTCGATGGCGATTGCTGAAGCGGATGGTTTTAGTCTTGCCGGTGGTGGTGATACCATCGCTGCGATTCAAAAGTATGATATTTACGACAAGGTTTCATATATCTCTACTGCTGGCGGCGCTTTCCTTGAGTACCTGGAAGGTAAAACTTTACCTGCAGTAGCTATGTTAGAAGAAGCTGCAGCAAAGAAATAATAATTTAGATGATTGCATCACAAGCTTCGAGGTTGAAAACAAAACATTAATGCGCAGAACTAAGATTGTTGCGACGTTAGGCCCGGGTTCCAGTTCATCTGAAGTAATACTTGAGATGATCCGTGCAGGTGTTGATGTCTTTCGTTTAAATTTTTCACACGGCTCACATGAAGAGCAAAAGCACCGCGTTGATCTGATCCGCGAATGCAGTGAAAAGAGCGGACGCATCGTTGGTATCCTTGCGGATCTGCAAGGGCCAAAGATTCGTACGCATAAATTTAAAGACGGTGTAGTTCAGTTGATCAGGGGTGAAACCTTTATCCTTGATGCAGCATTGGGCAAAGATGAAGGCACGCAGGAACGTGTCGGCCTGGCTTATAAGAACCTGCCGAAAGACGTGAAAAAAGGCGATATCCTGTTGCTTGATGATGGCCGGGTCGAGCTCGAAGTTAGTGAAGTGGTTGCTGATGAGGTTCGCTGTAAGGTTATCTATACCTGTGAGTTATCGAACAATAAAGGTATTAACCTGAAAGGCGGCGGTTTGTCAGCGCCGGCACTAACGGATAAAGATAAAGAAGACCTGGCTGCTGCTGTCACCATGGAAGTTGACTATGTCGCTTTATCATTTGCCAGAACTGCGGCTGATGTGAATGAGTGTCGTGAGCTGGTGGTTGCGGCTGGCAGCGATGCAGGTATCGTTACCAAGATTGAACGCGCCGAAGCGATTGAAAATATCGACGAGATAATCGAGGCGTCTGATGTCATCATGGTGGCACGCGGCGACCTGGGTGTTGAGATGGGTGATGCAGAGTTGCCCGCCTTGCAGAAAAGCCTGATCAAGCAGGCACGCGCCATGAACCGTGTGGTGATAACAGCGACACAGATGATGGAGTCGATGATCGATAATCCGATTCCAACACGTGCTGAAGTATTTGATGTCGCTAACTCGGTACTTGATGGTACCGATGCTGTGATGCTTTCCGGTGAAACTGCCGTTGGTAAATATCCGGCGAAGACCGTGCAGACAATGGGGCGTATCTGTGAACATGCAGAACAGCAGCGTGTGGCCATGACATCTGATCATCGCGTTGACCTTGTATTTGGTAGGGTTGATGAAGCCATAGCAATGGCTACAATGTACACTGCAAATCATCTTAAGATGAATGCGATCGCATCGATGACTGAATCGGGCGCAACCGTTTTATGGATGTCGCGTATAAGTTCCGGCATCCCGATATATGCTCTGACGCCTCGTCTGAGAACGCTGAGTCGAGTGACTTTATACCGCGGTGTTTATCCTCTGCGTGCGGATTTTACCAATCTGCCGGCAGAAGATGTGACGATTGGCGTGGTTGAACTGATGAAGAGTAAAGGTATTGTTGAGAGCGGTGACCGTATAGTGCTTACCCGCGGCGACATGTTAGGCGATCAGGGCGGCAGTAACATAATGAAGATCGTAAGTGTTGATTAACATCGAACACGATGTTGAACAAAGAATTTTGTAATTTTTTAAGATAGTTTTATTTTTATAGGAGAGCTCAAATGGCTTTAATTTCACTGAGACAATTACTGGATCATGCTGCTGAAAACGATTACGGCATGCCAGCGTTTAACGTTAATAACATGGAGCAGGTGCATGCCATCATGCAGGCTGCTGACGAATGTAACAGTCCGGTCATCATGCAGGGTTCTGCTGGTGCTCGTTCTTATGCAGGCGAACCATTCCTGCGTCACCTGATCTCTGCTGCGATCGAAATGTATCCGCATATCCCTGTTGTTATGCATCAGGATCACGGATCAGAGCCTGCAGTATGTCTGCGTTCTATCCAGTCTGGTTTCAGTTCTGTGATGATGGATGGTTCATTGATGGCTGACATGAAAACCCCTTCTTCTTTCGAGTACAACGTTGATGTGACTAAAGAAGTTGTGAAGATGGCTCATGCTGGCGGTGTTTCTGTAGAAGGCGAGCTGGGTTGTCTGGGTTCACTGGAAACTGGTGAGATGGGTGAAGAAGACGGTCATGGTGCTGAAGGCAAGCTGGATATGGATATGCTGTTAACTTCTGTTGAAGAAGCAGCTGACTTCGTTGAGGCTACTGGTGTAGATGCGCTAGCTATCGCTATCGGTACTTCACACGGTGCTTACAAATTTACCCAGGAGCCAACTGGCGAAATCCTGCGTATCGACCGCATCAAAGAGATTCATGCGCGTATTCCTAACACTCACCTTGTTATGCATGGCTCTTCTTCAGTGCCACAGGACTGGTTGAAGATTATCAACAACTACGGTGGTGATATGGGTCAGACTTACGGCGTACCTGTAGAAGAAATTCAGGAAGGCATCAAGAACGGTGTTGCCAAAGTTAACATCGATACTGATTTACGTATGGCATCAACAGGTTCTATCCGTAAGCACCTGGCTGAAAACACTTCAAACTTTGATCCACGTAAATTCCTTAAAGAATCTACAAATGCGATGAAAGAGATCTGTAAAGCACGCTACGAAGCATTTGGCTGTGCCGGTAACGCTTCTAAGATCACACCGATGTCACTTGAGAAAATGATCGATTTCTACAAGTAAGCAGTAACATCGTTGTAAATGAAAAGGGGGCATAGCCCCCTTTTTTATCACCAGGGATGGTGGTACGTGTAAAATAAATTAATTGAAGAGGTAATTATGTCTGGATTAGAGATTGAAGATCAGATCGTCGGTGATGGTGATGAAGCTGTTGCCGGCCAAACCGTCGAAGTGCATTACACCGGCTGGTTAACTGACGGCACGAAGTTCGACTCAAGCCATGACCGTAATCAGACATTCAGTTTTAAACTGGGTGCTGGTCAGGTTATTGCTGGTTGGGACCAGGGCGTTGCCGGCATGAAGATCGGCGGTGCGCGCAAGCTGACGATTCCACCAGAGATGGGTTACGGTGAGCGCGGTGCCGGTGGTGTGATTCCACCGAATGCAACTTTGGTATTTAAGGTTGAGCTGATTGGTTTGAGTTGATCTCAGGTCTGATCGATGCAGAGAGCCGGGCTGAGAGATTAGCCCGGCTTTTTTATTGGTGGCGTACTTTTTGGTGGGCGTTTTTTCTGGTAAGTGATTACTTTTTATTGGGCATTGCGGTATTCACATCATAACCTGTACGCACTAGTAGGAGCGGAAACTTATTCCGCGAATTTTTTACGATTGATTTTTTGTTTGACATTGCGGGTTTCGCCCCGCTGGCGAGTTACTCTTTTGCTACAGCCCAAAAGAGTAACCAGAAAAGGCCGCCACTTCAGCGGCGCCCCGTAAAAGACACGGGGTCCCCAGTATAATAGTATCGTTAGCATGCTGTGCCAGAACTCGCAGAAAGCGCTCAGACAACTGGCTCAGAAAGCCCATGCTAACAAAACTATTACACTGGCTTGCTAAGGTGGATTTAAAGTCAACGTCAAAAACGATATTTTGTAGAGTAAGTGTTCTCTAGTTTTGTTCGTTTTGCTTTATGTTTCTATCTGTTGGTTTTTTTAACTCACTTCAGCCAAGCTATTGAGTTGGTGCAGGTGTCATGGGCTTTCTGT
>JBFFVI010000117.1:0-6273 GCA_041570895.1 Gammaproteobacteria bacterium | reverse complement strand
GGCCTTGTTCAAGTGCCATGTATTGAACGTAATGGTTTTGGTGCCATTAAGGCCTATACAGCAGCCTCTCTTGCACTTCGAGGTAGTGGCCATCACTTTATGCCACTGGATAATTGCATTGAAGCGATGAAACAAACTGGATTGGAAATGTCACATAAATATAAGGAAACATCATTAGGTGGACTTGCAGTAAGTATTACTGAATGTTGATGTTCAGCATATAACAAGTCAACCAAGTGGAGAAGTAAACCCGCCACTTGATTCAAACGTTAGGTGACTGGGCATTACAAGTACACCCCCTCTGGAAATGCGTTTGCTGGTCATGAGTTGTGCTCACTGTTAAAATTGATCTATGAATAAATCAGAACGGCGCATTAGAGAAGAGATTATTAAAACTGCGACTATGCTCCATCATAAGAATATGCTGGCGGCATGTGATGGCAACATTAGTTATCGCTATGATGATAAAACCATTCTGATTACGCCTACAGGAAAGCCGAAGTTTCTATTAGTAGAGGATGATATTGCGGTTATCGATATAGACGGCAATGCGATTAAGGGAAAGCCCAGTAGTGAAATGTTTATGCACCTCGAAGTTTACAAGATGAGGGCGGATGTCAGGGCAGTGATTCATGCCCATCCCCCAACGGCAGTTGCTTACAGTATTGCGCACCCTGCTGCGGAGGAAATACCCGGCAAAAGTTTTTCTGAACTAATCCTTGCCGTTGGAAAACTCCCTATTGTTCCTTTCCAGATGCCAGGCAGCATGGAGATGGGAACGGCACTGCATCCATTTATTAAAAATCATAAAGTGATGGTTCTTGCACGCCATGGAGCCTTAAGTTTCGGCGAGAATCTCATCGAAGCGTATAACGGAATGGAAAGGCTGGAGCATTCCTGTGAGATTTTGCTTAAGGCTGAGAGTTTTGGCGCAGTTACAGAACTTGATGAACAGACCATCGATGAGCTTCATGCGATGAGAAAAAAAATTGGAGATAAAACCCTATGAGAGATCTGTACTCCCTGGGTATCCGTTTTACAGACGGAGAACTTTACATCCTCGACCAGCAGCTTTTACCCCATGATGAAGACCTGATCCTGGTTAAAGATGTAGATCACATGGTGAAAATCATCCAGATGCTAAAGGTAAGAGGCGCTCCTGCTATAGGTATCTCAGCCGGGCTTGCGCTAGCTAAATTTTCACACGGTATCGATGACCGGGATGAAGTTCGGAACATGGCGCTTAAACTGCGAGAGTCACGCCCTACGGCCATTAACTTAATGGTGGTTATCGATCGTATGCTTGCGCATCTGGAAAAGGATAACTTTCATCAGTCTTTTGAAGAGGAGGCGGTCAAGGCCTTCGAAGAGGATATAGAACTCTGTGACAGGATGGCTGAATACGGTGCTGAGTTAGTTCAGGATGGTGACGGTATTCTTACTCACTGTAATACGGGGAGGCTTGTTACTGCAGGCGTAGGAACGGCACTTGGCGTGATTTTTAGAGCCCAAGAACAGGGTAAAAAAATTCATGTTTATGTCGATGAGACCAGACCGCTGCTACAGGGCGCACGCCTGACTGCGTGGGAACTGGAACACGCGGGAATTCCCTATTCAATTATCACTGACAATATGGCTGCCCATATGATGAAAACCGGAAAGATTCAAAAAATCTTTATTGGTTCTGATCGGGTGGCAGTCAATGGCGACTTCGCCAATAAGATTGGCACCTACGGACTCTCAGTGCTTGCTAAATATCACAACATTCCTTTTTATCCGGTAGCCCCTTACACCACGATTGATTTTGAATGTGAATCTGGAGATAGCATTCCCATAGAAGAACGTGAAGCCTATGAAGTGCGTGGTGTTCGCGGAAGTTTTGGTGATGTGTGTTGGGCACCAGCGAACGCCCCTGTATGCAATCCGGCGTTTGATGTTTCTCCGGTTGACAATGTAACAGCCTTTATCTGTGATAAGGGCGTATTTACCCGGGAAGCATTAAAAAAAGGTGCGCTTAAAAATTTATAATTCCAGACAAATGATTAAGGCCAGTTGTATAGAAGGGACTGTGGGATAAAATTTCAACCAATCGCTTTTAATAAACCGTTGATCATTTCAACCCCTCAGCCCTCTTTAGCCTTTTTCTTTAGCGCAAGTCAAAAAGCCACCCATCGGATAATGCTTATGCCGAATCTTTTTTCCATGCGACAAAAGCAGAGCTTGTGCACCACCGTTTATTCGATAACGCGATCGATGCGGTTGCACATAGCGTGGAATATATCGAATGTTACAATCACGAAAGACACCATTCCGCATTAGACTTCCAATCTCCGCAAAGATATGAAAAGCTATGTGCATAATAATAAAGTATCTACAAGAGTGGCGCTGGTTCACATAAATACAGGAATATATAAATGAGCATGTTAAAAAAATCAGGTTACAAAGCTCTAGTATTAGTTGAAGACATTGGATTATTAGTTATTGCTGTATCTACTGTCATAGCAATGAGTTTTGAAATCGGATTAATGATTAATGCTATGAATGTGACGTTAGCCGATCTTTTGTTACTGTTCATATACCTTGAAGTTTTAGCAATGGTTGGAATATACCTTAAGTCAGGAAAGCTACCTGTTCGTATGCCACTTTACATTGCTATAGTTGCGCTAGCACGCTATATGATTCTTGACATGAAAAACCTGGATACATTAAGAATGCTTGGTCTTGCTGGCGCTGTACTTATTCTTGCTATATCCATCCTCGCAATTCGATATGGTCATGCCAGGTACCCCTATGATAAAAATGAAAACATCTAACATAACATTCATAACTATTTTTAACTTACCCCATCCAAACTTTAGCGGCAAATATGAATCTGCTGTCGAATCCATAGCAGAAGACTCTGCGACCGTCATATCCGATGTCAGCGGTGACACAGATCCAAATACGTATAATTTCTTCCGCATTCAAAAAGAGAAATTTATAGAGCTATGGCATGACTCTTTAACTGACTGGGCAGGAGCTTAAGGTCTAAAGTGGACTTTTATTCTTTTATTTCGACCATTAAGATTTATGCCCGCCTCTGACGCAGAAAAAGAATTTGTAACTTACGTCGTCGATCTCATGCAATCAATTGGACCGGTGCAGGCTAGATTTATGTTTGGCGGCCACGGTATTTTTCTAGATGAACTCATGTTCGGATTAATAGCAGACGCCACTCTTTACTTAAAGGCTGATAAAGAAACAATCAATGAGTTCAGCGATAAAGGCCATGAAGCATTTACCTATATCAAGAAAGGAAAAGAATATAAAATGCCTTATTATCAGGCGCCTGAAGAAGCATTAGAAGATAGTGAAGAAATGATTACCTGGGCAAACAAAGCCTATAACGCTGCATTAAGGGCCGCATTTAAACAACGTAAAAATGAAAAATAACATGATTGAACGCTACAGATACAGCGCAACATTTATTCACAAAATACGATTACTATCTCCATTAATGGCCTATCTCTTAGGCTGTACTGCTACCAATACGATAACAAATGAGGAGGTTAATAATCAAAACCTAATTCCAGTGCATACCTGAATAAACATCGATAGCAATAAAAAACGTCCACACTTATAGAATCTAGCCTATGATTTGTTATGATGTAACTTTGTTTAGTTTCAAAGGCCTACTAAGCAGTGATCTCTAATAAAAATAATTATATATCTGGACTCTCTGCCTCCCTGCTCCTATTGTTGCCGTTCTCTGCCGAAGCATCATCCGCTGCGGATGCAACCGACTGGATCGATCTGACAGCACATCCCGTCGGGCTGTTCTCACTTTTCCTGTTCGTCTTCGCTTACATGGTGGTCGTGTGCGAGGAATGCACCCAGATGCGCAAGTCCAAACCGGTGATACTGGCTGCCGGTATCATCTGGGGACTGATCGCCTACCAGTACAGCACTGCCGGCCTTGATGATGTCACGATCGTCGCTTTCCGGCATAACATACTCGAATTTACCGAGCTTTTCCTGTTCCTGCTGGTTGCCATGACTTATGTTAACGCCATGGATGAACGCCAGGTATTCATCGCATTGCGTTCATGGCTGGTACACAAGGGCTGCAGTTACCGCCTGCTCTTCTGGATCACGGGCGGCCTAGCGTTCGTACTCTCGCCGGTGATCGATAATCTGACCACGGCGCTGGTGATGTGCGCGGTAGTCCTGGCAGTGGGCAAGGATAACCGAAAATTTGTCAGCATCGCCTGTGTCAACATCGTGGTCGCCGCCAATGCCGGCGGCGCCTTCAGCCCGTTCGGTGATATCACTACGCTGATGGTCTGGCAGAAAGGTGTGGTCGAATTCCAAACCTTCTTCTTATTGTTCGTACCGTCGCTGGTAAATTTTGTGGTACCGGCAGCGATCATGCATTTCTTCGTGCCCGATGGGACACCTGAAGCAATCAACGGCCGCGCAGAACTGCGCCGTGGCGCCTATATCGTCGTCGCTCTGTTCGCTTGCACCATTGCCACCGCCGTGAGCTTCCACAGCCTGTTGCACATGCCGCCGATGCTGGGCATGATGACCGGCCTTGCCTACCTGCAGTTCTATGGCTACTATCTGAAAAAAACCCATATTATAACAGCGATGGACTCCGCCGATTACGGCACGGTGGATGAGGTGATGCATACGCGCGGCAAAGCAGGACATAAAGCTTTCGATATCTACGGCCGTCTTGCCCGAGCAGAATGGGATACCCTGCTGTTTTTCTACGGGATCGTGTTGTGCGTCGGCGGACTCGGTTTTATCGGCTACCTGTCGATGCTGTCTGAACATATCTATGTCGATCTTGGCCCGACCACGGCGAACATCCTGGTCGGTTTCATGTCTGCCCTCGTCGATAACATCCCGGTGATGTTTGCCGTGCTTACCATGCAGCCGGATATGCCTCTCGGCCAATGGCTGCTGGTAACGCTCACTGCCGGTGTCGGCGGCAGCATGTTGTCCATCGGCTCAGCCGCCGGGGTCGCCCTCATGGGACATGCCCGCGGCATGTACACCTTTTTCACCCATCTCAAATGGACGCCGGTAATCATGCTCGGTTATGCAGCGAGTATCGTTACACATATGTGGATCAACGCAGACACTTATCTGGTGCCAGCGACAGGAGGCTGACAGCTATGATTGAAAACCATCTAGTCAAAGATATCTATGTAAAAATCGACGACTACCCGAATATTCTAGAGTCGTCACCCATCGGTAATGCCTTTTATATGATGCACAGCGTGCTGGAAGATAAGCACAAGTACCGGAGCATACTGGTGCTGGATGACAACAGCCACCTCAAGGGCTATTTGTCATTGCGTGACCTGATACGCGCCGTCGGACCGGATTACCTGCATAAAGTCCACCCCGATGTAAAAGGCCACCAGCCTTTTAACTTCGAGGGTCTTGGCCAGAATATGAGCGCACTATCGCTGCTCTGGCAGGAGGGCTTCTCCGTCCAGCAACTGCAGACAGAAGCCAAAAAGCCGGTAAGCGAATACATGACCCTGATGAATGAGCAGGTATCCCTCAATGACCCGGTAGCCAAATGCCTTTACCTTATGCTGGTCAAAGATTTGCTCATGTTGCCGGTCGTGGAAAACGAAGAAGTGGTCGGGGTTATCCGCCTGGTCGACGTGTTCGAATGTTTAGCCCAGAATGTTGAAAAAGTCTGGGGCCCCGGTCAGGAGTAGAGCTAATCATGTCAGATTCACCCGATAAACAAATTATTCAATTTACCGTCACCATTCCAGTGCTTGACCTCAAGCGCATCATCTTTATTGCACTGGGTCTGTTTTTATTTTTCTGGCTTTACCTGGCCGATCCTCTGCCTGATGCAGTAGACCCACTCGGTGAACACTTCGTACTAACGCGTGAAGGTAAAGCAGCCATTGCCCTGTTCTTACTCGCCGGCACCTGGTGGGTGTTCGAAGTGGTTCCCATCGGGGTCACCAGCCTCGCCATCGGCGTAGTTCAGGCACTGTTCCTGATTCGCCCTGCCAATGTCGCTTTCAAAGATTTTATGGACCCATCTGTACTGTTTATCTTTGGTTCACTGGTCATCGGCATGGTATTTACCAAGGTTGGCCTGTCACAGCGGGTGTCCTACAAGATGCTCACCATCGTCGGCGAAAAGACCAGCATGATATACCTTGGCTGTTTCGTCGTTACCGCGGTGCTGACACATTTCATGGCACACACCGCCGTTGCCGCCACCATGTTTCCTATCCTGATGGCGATTTATGC
>JBFFVI010000116.1:0-6287 GCA_041570895.1 Gammaproteobacteria bacterium | reverse complement strand
GGTGCTTCACCATTAACCTCGGTGAACCATGCCGGCCTGCCATGGGAATTAGGCGTCGCAGAAACGCATCAGACACTAGTGTTGAATGATCTACGTTCACGTGTGACATTACAGACCGATGGTCAGTTAAAGACCGGTCGCGACAGCACTATTGCCGCGCTATTAGGCGCCGAAGAATTTGGTTTTTCGACTGCACCGTTGATAACGCTGGGATGTATCATGATGCGCAAGTGCCATCTAAATACCTGTCCAGTCGGTATTGCAACGCAGGACAAAGAGCTGCGTAAGAAATTCCAGGGTAAGCCGGAACATGTAGTGAACTATTTGTTCATGGTTGCAGAAGACATGCGTGAGCATATGGCTTCATTGGGCTTCCGTACCGTGAATGAGATGATCGGCCGTGTTGACGTGTTAGAGACAGACAGTGCTATCGATCACTGGAAAGCCGGTGGTATCGATCTGACGACATTGTTAACGCCCGCTGAAAAACCGCATGAAAATGTCGAAGTGTACCGTACCCAGGCGCAGGACCACGGTCTGGAAAAAGCGCTGGATAACGAAATCATCAAGCTGGCAAAAGCAACCATAGAAAACGGCACCGCTGTTGCTATCGATCTGCCGGTAGTCAATACTAATCGTGTCGTCGGTACGATGCTGTCGCACGAACTAGCTAAAGAGCGTCAGGGTAAACCATTACCTGATGATACCTTGCATATCAAACTGACCGGTTCAGCGGGCCAGAGTCTGGGCGCATGGTTATATGAAGGCGTGACTATCGAACTGGAAGGTGATTCAAATGATTATGCGGGTAAAGGTTTATCCGGTGGCCGGCTAATTATGTACCCATCGAAGAGTGCCAGTTTTGTTGCTGAAGAAAACATTATTGCGGGCAACACCGTGTTATACGGTGCGACCTCGGGCGAAGCCTATTTCAGAGGCATTGCGGCAGAACGTTTCTGCGTACGTAATAGTGGCGCCAGTACCGTTGTTGAAGGTGTCGGTGACCATGGTTGTGAATACATGACCGGGGGACGCGTTGTTGTCCTCGGTGAAACCGGGCGTAACTTTGCTGCCGGCATGAGTGGTGGCGTGGCTTATATCTGGGACAGAAAGAAAAAATTTCCGGCGTTATGCAATATGGGCATGGTGGAGCTGGAATCACTGGAAGTGGAAGAAGACATCAACGAAGTTAGAATATTGATCGAGAACCACCTTAAATACACTGGCTCAGATGTAGCGAAAGCAGCACTGGATAACTGGTCTGAAACCGTTAAGCAGTTTGTAAAAGTGATGCCGACAGATTATAAACGCGTATTGCAGGAAATGAAGAAACAGCAAGAGCAGGCAGTAGCTTAGTTCGTAATGACAGGGCGTATTTTTTGCCAGTATGTTATTAAGTTAAAAATATTTTAGAGATTATGTAATGGGTAAACCTACAGGTTTTAAAGAGTTTAATCGAAAGACAGAAGACTATCGTGAAGTCAGTTTACGGGTTAAAGATTATGGAGAGATCTTTACCGGCATGCACGATGTCGAGCATCTTAAAACGCAAGGTGCGCGCTGTATGGATTGTGGTGTTCCATTCTGCCAGTCTGATAACGGCTGCCCGATAGGTAACCTGATTCCCGAGTGGAATCACCTGGTATATACCAACCAATGGCAGGCAGCATTAAATCGTTTGCATAAAACCAATAACTTCCCTGAGTTTACCGGCCGTGTCTGCCCGGCACCATGTGAAGGCTCCTGCGTATTAGGGGTTACCAGTCCGGCAGTTACCATCAAGAACATCGAGAATGCCATTGTTGATAAAGGTTTTTCTGAAGGCTGGATCAGTGCTAAAACACCTGAGAAACGTACTGGTAAAAAAGTCGCAGTGATCGGTTCAGGGCCTGCAGGTCTAGCGGCGGCAGCACAGCTAAATAAAGTAGGTCACGATGTGACTGTTTATGAACGTGCTGATCGTATCGGTGGTTTATTGATGTATGGCATCCCTAATATGAAGCTGGGTAAGGATGTGGTGCAGCGCCGGGTTGATCTTCTTCAGCAGGAAGGGGTTGTCTTTGTTACTAACGCAGACGTTGGCGGCAAAGGGGAGAACGCCGTTGATGTCAAAGTATTGAAAAAAGAAAATGATGCTTTGCTGTTTGCAACCGGCGCAACAAGAGCGCGTGATCTGGATATCCCTGGACGAGATTTGAATGGCGTTCATCTGGCGATGGAGTTTTTAACCGCCAACACAAAAAGTTTACTGGACTCTGATCTAAAAGACGGTAACTATATCTCAGCAAAAGATAAAGATGTCGTGGTCATCGGTGGTGGTGACACAGGTACTGACTGTATCGGTACCTCGTTACGTCACGGTTGCAAGTCGATGGTTAATTTCGAATTGTTACCGCAGTCTCCTGCTGAACGTGCTGCAGATAATCCCTGGCCATTATGGCCGCTGATTCACCGTATCGATTATGGGCATGAAGAAAGTATCCAGCGTTTTGGACGCGATCCTCGTGAATACCGTGTGCTCACTAAAGAATTTATCGATGACGGAAACGGCAATGTGGCCGGCGTGAAGATCGTCGAAGTTCGTTGGTCAAAAGTTGATGATCAGTGGAAGATGGAAGAGGTTGAAGGCACGGAAAAAGTCTGGGATGCCGACCTTGTCCTGCTGTCTATGGGTTTCCTGGGGCCGGAACATTATGTTAGTGATGCCGTCGATATTGAATATGATGCGCGTTCGAATTATCAGGCAGTGCATGGTAAGTACAAAACAAATATCGAAGGTATCTTTGCCGCTGGAGACTGTCGACGCGGTCAGTCTTTAGTAGTCTGGGGAATCAACGAAGGCCGTGAAGCCGCACGTGAAATTGATTGTTATCTGATGGGTGATAGTTTATTACCCTAAGCGGCTAGATAATATTTTTCAAAAAAAACGACTAAAAAAGTCGTTTTTTTTGATCGATTGTTTATGCGAATTGATCAATCGCAGTTTTTTTTTGCCCATACTGGTCAAGGAAAGTAGTTAATATCTGTTCCGTGCCATTTTCAAAATCGATGAAGGCTATATTTAACATGTATTCATCCTGCGACATTCTTTGTACAGACATCATGCGGCAGTTTGCATAGAGCTTTTTAGGGCCATCTTCTAGCGGTAATTCAGTAACCGCTTTCAGGCGTATATGGCTGATGGCGTGACTTTGAATGCCACGAGGCTCGATCTCATCGGTCACCCAGGTATCACAGATAATCTGTAAGCCACTACTCGATATGTTACGTGAAGTAACCGTGAGTATGCTGCCATTATCTAATACTAGATCAACGGGAAGCGAAATTTCGTAACGCGGCGTTTGTCTTCTGTCAGATACGCCTGGAATGTCTATTATCATGGCCATAAAAAGTTGTCTAAATTACAGATATTCTAGTACAAGTTGGTTAAAAGTAGAAAAATTGTGTCAATTTTCTGACAAATCATCAGACTTTCAGACAAATGGTCATAATTCAGCATTATTTTGACCAATTTATTCTTAATCTAAATATGATAACATCAGCCGACCTTAAATATGGGCAAATTTCCTTTAATATATGGGTAAATTTTGCGCATATTTTGTATAAAATTTAACCATATTTAAAATGTTAACAATTGTCAATCTTTGACTTTAAGAAATAATAATAAGTTCCGGCAAGTTATAATTCCGCCGTCATTAAAAAATGCTAAAAATCACATCCATTAGGGAGAAGAGTCATGCCAGAAGATCTATCTATACCAAGTAATATTGATTTCGAACAGTTAATTGATGTTTATGTGTTGCCGTGGGGCATAAACATCGTGATGGCAATCGCCATATTTGTCATCGGTAAGTCTATTGTCGGTGTACTGGTTAGCCTCTCTAAAAAGGTAATGACCAAGGCCAAAGTAGACAATATTCTTATTAATTTTATTGCCTCAATTATCAGAACGCTGTTATTGCTGTTTGTGGTGATTGCCGCTCTTGACCAACTGGGTGTTAATACTACCTCGATGATTGCTCTGATCGGTGCTGCAGGTCTGGCCATCGGTTTAGCATTGCAAGGCACCCTGCAAAATCTGGCTTCAGGTGTCATGTTGATTGTTTTCCGTCCATTCAGTGACGGCGATTTTATCGAAGCCGCAGGGGTCGCTGGCGTTGTTGAGCAGATCGGTATATTCAGTATCACCATGCGTACTGGCGACAACCGTGAGATCATTATTCCAAATGGCGAAATCTACGGTGGTACGATTACCAACAATTCAAGACGGGACACTCGTCGTGTCGATATGGTTTTTGGTATTGGTTATGACGATGACTTGCTGCTGGCAAAAGAGATACTTAATCGTATTCTAAGTGAGGATGAGCGTATCCTTGCCGATCCTAAACCGACAGTTGCAGTAGGCGCGCTTGCTGATAGCAGTGTTAACTTTAATGTTAGACCGTGGTGCAAGACATCAGACTACTGGGGCGTTTACGGGGATATACATGAAAAGGTTAAATTAACGTTTGATGCTGAAGGAATTTCTATTCCGTACCCACAGATGGATATTCATCAGGATAAGGCAGCTTAAGGTTTTCATATAGAAATACAAAGCTCCGCATATAGTGATAAAAATGCTATATGCGGAGGCTACTAATTTATAAACATTTGTTTCCAGGAAATTGTAATGAAAAAATATTGTTATGCGTTAACGCTAACGAGTCTGATAGTCACAGCAGGTAACGTTGTTGCTGAAGAGAAAGCAGTAAAGAAATCACCGTGGACAAGTTCGGTTGAGCTGGGCTTTATTCGTACTACCGGTAATACAGAAACAGAGTCTACGGCACTTAAAGCTGATGTCGTTTATGAAGTCGACAAGTGGCGCCATACGGGCCATGCAGAAGGCTATGGTCAGACATCAGAGCAGGAATTACCGGATGGGACAACTGAATCAGTTGTTTCTGCAGAACGTTATGAGTTATCAGGAAAAACCGATTATAAATTCACGCCGCGTGATTACGCATTTGGCCAGATAAAACTCAAGAAGGACCGGTTCAGTGGTTTCGAGTATGAAGATACTGTTGCACTGGGTTATGGTCGAAAAGCAATCAAACAGGAAAATATGGAACTGGATCTTGAGATCGGTCCTGGTGCCAGGTTTTATAAACCTGATAATGGTGAGTCCGAGAGTGAAGCACTGTTAGTACTGGCAGCTAAATACTGGTGGGCTGTCAGTGATAACTCTAAATTCATTCAGGAGCTCTATTCTGATATCGGTGAAGAATATACGGAAAGCAAGTCTGTGACCGGTATTCGAGCGAATATTAATAAAACCCTGGCGCTGAAATTTACCTACACAGTAAGGCATAAATCAAAGGTACCGGATCCTGCGACTACGGATAAGACTGACACAGAGGCAGCGATGACCCTGGTCTATACCTTCTAACTAAAAGCTATACCGCACGATAAAAAAGCACTCGCAAGGAGTGCTTTTTTATTGCCAGCATGTTTTTTAAATAGTTAGAATTTGATTGCCAGGCCGGCCAGTACTTCTGCCTGAAAAAAGAAATTACCGCTGACCTGGATGGTACAGCCGCCGCTGCATAATATGGCCGAATTATTGTCAAACATGGTTGCTAAGCCACGCGTTTCCAGTCGCAGTGCAACTCGCTCTGTCATTGGCCACTTAAGACCGATGCCAATACTTAAAGACGCGCGCATATCTGATTGCGCACCAGTAAAATCCGGTCTCAGAAAAGTAAAACCAAGCCCGCCGCTGACGAAGGTCTGAAGATCCTTTTTTTCTGAGATAGGCGCAGTACCGCCGACGTGTAAATAATCGATAGTCAACGGTATGTTGGCAGTTCCCGTTGGCGTCGGTACTGAAACATTAATTGAGTTTAATGCTGAGTCCTGATGACTGTAATATACTTCGATGGTTTTTCCGTACTCATAAGGAAAGCTGAGAATAAGGCCGTACGTTTCTGAGCTCACGATGGTGTGCTTTTTATCGTTACTTGCATCGACAAAATCACCACCGCCTCGATAACCCAGAATGGGTGTTATCTCTACCGGATAAATGTTTGTGCTGACAGATAATAGAGCGAGTGTCAGTAGGCTGCTAAGTCTTCTCATGATATTAGTTTTGCTGTGTTTTTTTTAGTAAGTTATAAGCTTGCGGTGATTATTTCTGAAGCATTGATGGCTTTCTGTTTTGCCGCTTCAACCGTCTTGTCCCTGGCCAGAGCGACACCCATGCGCCGCTGACCATTGACTTCGGGTTTGCCGAACAGGCGTATCTGTGT
>JBFFVI010000115.1:0-6334 GCA_041570895.1 Gammaproteobacteria bacterium | reverse complement strand
TTATTGAAAATCTCGAACAGAAAAAACATGACCTGAAGATCGCGATGATAACGGAAAGTGAAAAGGACGAAACCAGCGAAGAATTTCATGACATGCAGAAGGAGCTGCAAGTCATATCCAAGCTTCTTAAAAAAGCCAGGCAGCATGATACACCTGAGCCAGAAGTAGACAGTGAATAATGCTATACGATCAGATCAGATAAATTAACCTGGTATGAAACAAAACTTCAACTATTTGCCAGTCTAAGATTTCCGATACTATCAACCTCCGCACCCCAACCTTCTGCCAGCCAGGTCGTCGAGCTGGTCTCCGTAATCAGAGCCGGACCCGTTAGTTTCTGCCCAACCTTTAAAGCCGCACGATTAATAACCAGTACCGGTTCTTCCATACCGGGCATATCTGTAAACGCCTGCTGTAACTCCTCAGATGGAATCCACGGGGGTAATTCAAATGCTCGAGTTTGCTCGATAGCGCGCACCCGCACATTGACCAGTTCGATATCGATGTCCAGATCGTGGCCGTAACTTTCTTTGTGCTTTTGGTGGAAAGCTTGTTCAATATTTTTTAAACCTGACCATGGCAGATTTAAAGCGTTACTCTGTCCACGGTAACGCACGTCGACTGTGAGACTGGTTTTAATATTGTCGTTGCCGGCATTAGAAGCCAGTTCTTTAATGGCATGATCCACCAGTTCAGCAAATATTTTTTCGATACTCTCAGCCTTACAGTCTTTTATTCGTTGGTTGATAGTACGTGATCGTTCGCGGCTGGCTTCTGCTGCCAGCATGCCCACTGCAGATAATACACCTGCGTTTACTGGCACCAGTGCATTTTTCATTTCCAGTTCTTCTGCCAGTGCACATACATGCAAACCACCGGCGCCACCGAAAGACACCAGGGTAAAATCTTTCGGGTCTTCACCACGCTCGACTGACATCACACGCAAGGCTCGCACCATGTGATCATTAACTATATCGATAATGCCTTTTGCAGACTGCTCGATACTCAGACCTAATGGCTCTGCGATCGTTTTTAGCGCGTCGATAGCTGCGCCTTTTTCCAGCTGCATGTTGCCGCCGAGAAACGACTGCGGCAGTAATCGCCCCAGCACCACGTTGGCATCGGTCACGGTCGGTCTTCTGCCGCCTTTGCCATAACAGGCCGGCCCCGGAACCGCGCCGGCAGATTCCGGGCCGACCAGCAACAGGCCGCCGGCATCGATCTGTGCGATAGAGCCACCACCGGCACCGATGGTATGCATATCGACCATGGGTACAGCCACCGGATAACCGCCGATTTTTGCACCGGTGGTAAAGCCGATCTGCTTATCGATGATGGAGACATCAGTGGAGGTGCCGCCCATATCAAACGACAGCAGCTGCGCTTCACCAGATGCGCCCGCCACAGTCTGCGCACCTTTGAGACCACCGGCCGGACCGGAGAGCAGCAGATTGACCGGGTAGCGCCCTGCCTGCTCAGCACTGGTGGTACCGCCCGAGCTCTGCATGATCGATAAGGAACAGCCTTGAAGATTCTGCTCCAGGCGTCGCAGGTAACCCTGCATCAGCGGCCCGACTTTAGCGTTTAGTGCTGTGGTCATGCCACGTTCGAACTCTTTATATTCTGGCAATACGTCGGATGAGCGACTGATAAAGAGCTTTTTCAGTTCACTGTGTTCAAGGATACTTTGTTCGATCTTCAGCTCTTCACTATCATCAAAAAAGGAGAACAGCAGATTGATGGCGACGGCTTCGGGTGCCAGCGCCAGCAATTGTTCATTCAGTACAGAGAGATCCTGCTCGCTTAGCTGCTGCAGGTGTTCTGCCTGCGCGCTCAGGCGCGAGTTCACTTCGAGACACAACTGTGCTTCGATGAATGGCGCTTTCTTTATCGGTGTCAGGTTATATAACTCTTCGCGCGCCTGCCGACCGATACTGAGCACATCGGCCAGGCCTCTGTTGGTGATATAGGCAGTGCGTACGCCTTTGCCTTCGAGGATGGCATTGGTCGCAACCGTTGAACCATGCACCAGGGTCAGATCAACCGTATCAGCCTTCAGCTCAGCTATTCCTTGCAATATCGCTTTTTCTGGCGCCTGTGGCGTGGAAAGTACCTTATGAATACGAATCGATTTTGATGCGTCATCATAAAGGATGAAATCAGTGAAGGTACCGCCGGTATCGACGCCAAGGAATTTAGCCATGCGGTATTGTACATAAAATTGATTAAAAAGCTTTGAACCGCAGAGACGCGGAGGTATGAAAAGGTTATGCGCCGAAGGCGCACAAAAAATAAAATCGAGTTTTTCTCGGCGCCTCTGCGCCTCTGCGGTTCAAGTTGTTAAGTTTTACTTGCATGCCACGGTAAATAAGGAATAATAACACCCCATGTCTTCGCTTATCTCGGTTAACAATCTAACTCGTCACTACGGTGACTTCTGTGCGGTGAATAACATCAGTTTTGATCTGGCTGCCGGCGAAATCCTCGGTTTCCTCGGCCCCAATGGTGCCGGCAAGTCGTCCACCATGCAGATGTTAAGCGGTAACCTGGCACCAACTTATGGTGCAATCAGCATCAATGGCATCGATTTACTGGAGAATCCAAAAGCGGCGAAGGTATCGCTAGGCTACCTGCCAGAAAATCCGCCACTGTATAAAGAGATGACGGTAACAGAATATCTGCAATTTTGTGGCCGTTTACATCTTATCGATAAGACACAGCTTGATCAGGCTTGCGATCTGGCGATCGAACGCTGCGGCCTGGGTGAGGTACGTCGGCGACTGATCAACAACCTGTCAAAAGGTTATCAGCAGCGTGTCGGAATCGCACAGGCCATCCTGCATTCGCCCCCGGTGATAATTCTCGACGAACCCACGGTCGGCCTTGACCCGATTCAGATCCTGGAAATACGCCAGTTGATAAAAACTCTGGGGGAAAGCCATGGCATTATATTATGCACGCACATCCTGCCCGAAGTTCAGGCGGTATGCAGCCGGGTGCAGATCATCAATCAGGGTAACCTGGTCTACAGCTCCAGCATCGATGAGCTGCTGAACAAACGGACCACGCGATACGAGATATCACTGTCTGCTACGCCTGCTCTCGATGAGATCAGCGGCCAGGATATTTTTACTTCTGTTGAACGTGTCGATGAACATAACTTCATCATCGACAGCGATGCAAGCGCAGAAAACCTTATTGAACATATCGTGAAACAGCAGTGGGGACTCAGCCGCTTCACAGCGCGACAGACTTCACTGGAACAGATTTTTATCGAGCTTACCGCAGGTGATATCGAGATGGATGAGACAAGCTTATGATACTGACCATCGCCAGACGTGAATTTCGCAGCATGTTTATGACACCACTGGCCTGGGTGATATTGGCCGTCGTTCAAGTCATCCTGGCGTGGTCTTTTTTCTCAGCTATAGATGTATTTTTTAACATCCAGTCAGACCTGACCACGTTAAAAAACGCGCCAGGCGTTACCGACCTGATCGCTTCACCATTATTTGAACTCTCCAGCGTTGTCCTGCTGATGGTCATGCCGTTATTAACCATGCGACTGATCAGTGAAGAAAAACGTAACAAGACCATCAGCCTGTTGCTCAGTGCACCGGTAAGCATCACCGAGATCGTACTGGGTAAATACTTAGGCTTATTGTTTTTTATCATCTGCCTTTTATTTTTGATAACCCTGATGCCGCTGTCACTCGCCATGGGCACGGAGCTGGACTTCGCTAAACTATTCTCCGGTGTATTCGGTCTATTTCTTGCACTGGCTGCATTCAGCGCCGCCGGACTTTACCTGTCTTCATTAACCGATAACCCGATGATTGCCGCAATAAGCACCTTCGGTTTACTGTTACTGTTGTGGATGCTCAACGTCAGCAGCGCGTCAGCTAGCGGCGACGGTAATGTATTTGCCTACCTGTCACTGCATGTACATTTTACCGCCCTGTTACGCGGCATCTTGAATACCCGTGATATCGCTTACTTTTTATTATTCATCGTTGGCTTTATCGTTCTGGCGATAAGACAGCTTGAAACACAACGCTTGCAGTCGTGATCGAATTAAATATGAAATTATCCAGTCGATCACGTTTACAACTAAGCATTCAGAAATTTATCTTTCTGCTGTTATTCATCAGCGGCATCGGCATGATGGCGTGGATCAGCAACCACTATAACTATCAATTTGATCTGACTGCCAACAAGCGTCACTCGCTATCAGCCAACAGCATCGACTTGCTTTACCTGCTCGACAAAAGCATAACCGTACATGCCTACACCACGGATGATGTGACCAGGAAGGCGATCAAAGAGATCATCGGCCGTTATCAAAATATCAAGCCGGATTTTAATTTGCGCCTGCTGAACCCTGACCTCGATATCGAACAGGCACAACAGGACGGCATCGTGATGAACAAGCCGTTTGCTTTTGTTATCTACTATAACAATCGCATGGAACATATAGAGTCACTGAGTGAACAGGCGATCAGTAATGCTTTATTACGATTGAACAGACGTGATAACCAACAGGTGGTTTTTTTAACCGGGCATGGCGAACGCGATCTTCATGGCAGCGACAAACGTGCCTATTCAGAATTATATAAAAAGCTTAAGCAGCTCGGCTTCAATATCCAGACGGTCAACCTGTTAGAAAAAACCTTGCCCGCCAATACCAGTCTACTGGTTATCGCCGCACCGATTAATGAGTACCTGGCGGGCGAAATTTCACACCTTCAGGATTTTATCAATGACGGCGGTAATCTGCTGTGGTTAGCTGACCCGGGCGAACTTGCCGGTCTGGAGAAAATCGCAAGCTCGATCGGTCTGCAGCTGCAGTCTGGCGTTATCGTCGACAACAACACCGATCTCAGAAACACGCTTAACATACCACACCCTGCCATTATCCCTGTGACCGAATATTTTCCACACATCATTACCAACAATATTCGCTACAATACTTTATTTCCGATAGCACGTGGCATCAGTCCGCTGACCAATGAGAGCAGCGTAAACTACTGGCAGGCAGAAGCCCTGTTTAGTTCATTTGGTAAAAGCTGGTCTGAGATGAGCGGTATATCTGAAGAGATGGTATTTGATTCCAGCAGTGGTGATATCGCTGGACCGGTCACTATTGCCGTGGCATTACACCGTGTCATTCCGCCGTCTAATGTTTTTCCTAATGCCAGGGCAAAATCTCAACGCGCTGTTGTTATCGGCGACAGTGACTTCCTCTCCGATACTTATATCGGCGCAGGCGCCAACCTTAACCTCGGGCTGAATATATTTAACTGGTTGATCGGTGATGATGATTTCGTCTCGGTAGAAGTACAGCCTTCGCCAGATACGAAACTTGAATTAAATGACATGCAGTTGATGATCATTGCCTTTGGTTTCTTCCTGATCATACCGCTGCTTCTGCTGATCATCGGTTTTCGACTCTGGTATAAGCGCAAAAATAACTGATGCCATAGCACGCATGACTAAATTCAACATACTTAACCTGGTGCTTTTCGTCATCGTCATCTCGCTGGCTTTTATTATCTATTACAGCGAAGAGGAAGACACACGATTACAGCAACTAACCGATATCGATCTGAATCAGGTCAGCTCGATAAGGATACACCATAATAAAAACTCCACCAGCCTGATAAAGCACGATGACGGTCACTGGTGGATCACCCGCCCCATTTCTGTGGCGGCAAATGATTTCCGCATCGGCTCAATACTAAAACTGCTCAACGCACCGATCCATACTCAGTACCCACTTTCCGAGGTTGATATTGATAGCATCGGCCTGGCAGATGCGCAAACAACCGTTGAACTCGATGACAGCATGATCTATTTTGGCATCATCAACCCCGCCACCAATTTACGTTACATCCGCTTGAATCAAACGGTTTTCACCATCGAGGATGTTTATTATCCGTTGATCAGCGCCAACTTTCGCGCCCTGGTGTCACTCAATTTATTGACCGCTAACGATAACATCGAAAAACTTGTATTAGTGAACCAGACCATAGACAAAGATGATAACGGCCTGTGGCGCAGTAATATTGTGATCAGCGCTGACAGCATCGTCAGAACCATAGAACACTGGCAGAGCAAGCAGGCATTTGGCGTACATGAATATTTACAGCGTGATGAACTTGGCCAGGTGTCTATCTATATAAAAGACCAGGCGCAGCCAGTTAACTACATTATCAGCGATACTGATCCCTGGTTAATACTGGCCCGTCCAGATATCGGTCTTGAATACCATCTTGATATAGAAGCATATGAGCAGCTGATCAGTCCTGTTGATAACAACGAAAATCAACCTGGC
>JBFFVI010000114.1:0-6368 GCA_041570895.1 Gammaproteobacteria bacterium | reverse complement strand
CAGTATGGTTTTTTTAATCAGCTCGCTTTTTTGCGCTATCGGCAGGGTATCGGGATAAGAGATGGCCGGCAGATGCTGTTTACGCAGCTCTGCGCTAGCAATCGACAGTTCTACATCTTTTATCAGCTGAGCCGTGGATTCATTAATGGCTTGCTTATGCTTGCTCCTGTTAGCTGATCTCTCCTGTTTGATTTTCTGCAAACGGCGCCTAAAACGGTGCACGTCATTTAACATGCACTTTTTCAGTCGATTATTTGATAATTGTGTTTCCAAGGTGAGGCATCATGAACAGAAATAACGCAATTATATCAGCACATGAAAAAGTGACGATAATATAATGTTAATCCTGATATTAAATTTAAAATAGTGACTATAATAATCTGATATAAACAATACATTTCCTTAACCAGATACAGGAAACAAAATGGCTAAAATCCTTGTCGTCGATGACTCACCGACAATGCTCGCAGGAACATCCAAGATACTTCAGACAGCAGGTCATGAGGTCATCCAGGCAGACAGTGGTGGCGCCGGCATCGAAAAAGCCAGTACCGAGAGTCCCGATATCATTCTTATGGATGTAGTGATGCCCGACATGAATGGATTTCAGGCTACACGAAAAATAACCACTACTGCTGGCACTGAGCATATCCCGGTCATCATGCTAACCACAAAAGACCAGGAAACAGACAAAGTCTGGGCACAGCGACAGGGAGCAAGCGATTATGTGGTTAAACCACCTAAACCGGCTGAGCTATTAGATAAAATCGATAAACTTCTTGACAGCCAGTAGTAGAAAGAGCCGGTTTTCGTCAATCGCTTCAACTCTCAGGTGGATATTCTGAATAAACCGGCAAATCGTCACGACAGGACCACTGCACACGTGAATCCCAGAAAATGCGCCCCTGTGGCGATACTGGTGGCTCTGTATCCAGCGAACCGGCTGGAATCAGCACACCATCCAGCTCTGGCGTAACACGCGGCATCGGACCGCCACAGCGCTCACAGAAACAATTATAAAACCGCTCTGCTTCCGGCACTTTGTATCGCGCCAGCAATTCTTCGCCCTTAAGCCAGGTGATACTCGTTTGTGGTGTTATTAATAAATTACTCGCATGCCCTGTACCTGTCGCCTTACGGCATCGTTGACAATGGCAATGATAAAAACGTTTAGTTTCGCCTGTAACCTGGTATTCAATAGAGCCGCATAAACAACTGCCTTTTACTGTTATCTGTGTCATGGGTTTTCCTTAATCATAAAACTGCAGCTTATTTAAAAATAGCACGAAGAGCCAGCGCCCTAATAACTTCAATCTGTTATTTCTCTTTCTCAAGTTCGTCTTTGATCATCTGATTACACCCTGATGAAGTCAATCAATCTCACATAGAGTGACTAAACTCTCTATAATTCGTACACCGTTTTTTGACTGTAGCACAATCCTGCAGAGGCTTTATCATGATATTTTCGTCTTTAGATCTCGCGCCCGAAATTCAGCAGGCACTGGATGCCTGTGGTTATAGCGAAATGACCGCAATACAACAACAGGCGATTATTCCGGCGCGGCGCGGTAAAGATATCCTGGCTAACGCACAGACCGGCACGGGAAAAACCGCCGCTTTTGCGATACCCGTTCTTCAGCAGATGCTTGATCACCCACAGCCTACCTTAGCCGGCAGCCCGCAGGCACTCATTCTTACTCCGACCCGTGAACTGGCTGAACAGCTGGAAGAAACCATCAGACGTTATGCGCAGTTTCTACCACTCACCATCACAGCGCTCTACGGTGGCGTCAAGTTGAGTACGCAGGAGAAAAAACTAAGAGCCGGTATCGACATCGTCATTGCCACCCCCGGTCGTCTGCTAGAGCATATGGATCAGGGCAACGTGAAACTCAGTAGCGTCAAGTATGTGGTACTCGATGAAGCCGACCGGATGCTGGACATGGGCTTTCTTGCCGATGTCCAGGCACTGCTGGATAAAACCCCGAAAAAACGTCAGACCCTGTTATTTTCCGCCACCATCTCGCAACCGGTCAAAGCACTGGCTAACCAGTTATTATCTAATCACCAGCTGGTCAGCGTTGCCAGACAGAACGCCATCGCCGAAACCGTCGAGCATGTCGTCTATCCCGTCGCAGAACACCAAAAAGCACAGCTATTTGTCGAACTGCTAGCCCAGCACAACTGGTTCAAGGTACTGGTATTCACCAGCACAAAAGCACAGGCCGATGCACTGATGAGCAAATTAAAGCCGGCAAAAATTAAGACCGCCATCTGTCACGGCGACAAGAGTCAGGGCTCACGTCGACGTGCTATCGCTGACTTCAAAGCCGATAAGATACAGGTTTTAATCGCCACCGAAGTCGCTGCTCGAGGATTGGATATCCAGGGATTGGAACATGTGGTTAACTTTAATCTGCCCTACCTGGCAGAGGACTATGTACACCGTATTGGCCGTACTGGTCGTGCCGGCGCCACAGGCCAGGCAATCTCGTTTGTAAGCCGAGAAGAAGAACGCACGCTGAGCAACATCGAACGCCTGATCGGCGAACGTATCAAACGTATCAAAGTACCCGGTTACACCGTCGGAAGTCGTGAAACGATATTAAATAAACTGGCAGAAAAAAGCCGGCCACAAAGGTCTAACAAAGTCAGTCAGACCAGAATCACCCGTAACAGGGCAAGTACTGCAAAAGTTAGTAAAAAGAAAACAAAGAAGAATAAAAAGTAATTATAAATAGCAGATGAAACCGGTGGTTATTCCAGGCTTTCAAGAATAAAAGCCGACGGAAAAAGAACACCATTGGCGCCAGTTAATAACGCCAATGAATCCAAGCTGTCTACAACATAGATAGTGCGACATCCTGTTTTAGTGCGTCGATGCTCATATAAAGATTCACATCATCACTGACAACGGGCAACAGGGTGTACATACCAAACCTGGAACGTTTGATGGTTGTTGTCGCTTTCACGGTGATGCGTTGAGAATATTTATTTTCAGCCTCAATATCAGCCAGCTCCACATAAAAAGCAACCTGACGGGTAACATCTTGTATCGTCAGGTCACCTTTCAGGACTGCATGTCTTGGGCCAAACCACTCGAAACTGCTACCGACAAAACGCATAGAAGGGAAGTTCTCGACATCAAAGAAGCTCTCACTTTTTAACATCATGCTGATAAATCCAGCATCTGTATCCAGGCTGTCAACATTAATATCAACGATGGCAGCACTATCATTTTCGCCGCGATCAAGCATCGCAAAGCGCCCATTAAAATTCTGGAAACTAGCTCTGACTTCACCCACTGGGCTGTCAACTCGAAACTCTATTCTTGAAGTATCCTGCTGTATCTCATATGAATACTCCTGCAGAAACGCCGATAAACCGTTTATGCTATTCTCATGTTCAGCGCTTTTTTCATATGCTGTATCAGTGAGAATCACCGAATCTGCATTGACTGTCATGCTGCTAATCAGCGTTAGCAGAAATGATAATGATGTTAATTTTACAACCATGTTGATTTTCCACTTATTAAATATAATAAAGAAGCAGATTTTTTTACATTTAGCAGGCGTGTGCAGTGCAGATAAATCGCACAGCCCGAGGATATTTCGGGAATTTGAAATAGCATTTATGGTACAGGTGGTCCGATACACGAGAACCCCTGTAAACCTGATGGGTTACACTCAGGCTTAATTAGTAAACAATAATACTCTAATATAATAAAAAATCAATGGTATTCGACAAAAGGTATATTTAAATGTATGAAAGGTATCATAAAACACCCTCGATCATCGAAAGTTAAAACCCTGTTTAAATAACTTCATCACTGGTAGTGACCAGTAATACCGTCACCAGATTCACATGAGAACGATAAAAAACCTCATTCCTATTTTTATCCTGTTAGCGCTATCAGTTTACGGCTATCAGCGATACTCTCAAATACCACAGGCGGTGATCAATGGGATCATATTCTTACCGATCGCACTGTCACTGCTGGTATTCATTTTAAGTATTCATTTCAACCGAAGCCAGGTATTCTTTTATGGCGTACTGGTGACCATTAGTAATATTGTCCTCGGGCTTGAGCTAGCAAAAACTGATCTCAGTTACGCACTATTGTCAGCTTTTATACCACTGATGTTACTGTTGTTAACTGTCTTACCGGATCGAGGGATAATAAGCTTTAGAGCACTCCCTGCTCACGCTATAGTTGGCTTAAGCATCATATTTTCTATAGTCGCCAGCAACATGGCGCCAGAATGGCTAAGTTATGCATTATTGAGCGACTGGTTACCCGCTCGATACTTTGACTGGACTCAGCAATCACAGACCGTATTGTTCATCTCACTATCAGTATTTATTTCGATGCTGGTACTTTATTTCCTTAATCCCTCGCCTCACATGTCAGCCGGGTTAGGTGTTCTCACCCTGCTCACCGTTCAACTTCATTTTGCTGGTACAGACCAAAGTATCAACATTTTCAGTAGCACTGCTCTGCTGATGTGTCTTTATGCCGTGTTACAGGAATCCTGGCGCATGGCTTATCTGGACGAGCTGACAGAATTACCTGCAAGACGTGCCCTGCGTGAGAAATTTCAGAAGGTTAGTGGTACCTATACCGTTGCTATGGTCGATGTCGATCATTTCAAAAAATTTAACGATACTTACGGGCATGATACCGGCGACGCCGTTTTACGTATGATTGCCACAAAGCTAAAAAAAGTCACCGGTGGTGGTGCGTCTTACCGCTATGGCGGAGAAGAGTTTTCTGTCATATTCACTGGCAAGAATAGTGAAGACGCCAGGCCGCATCTGGAAACTCTGCGACAAACAATAGCCAACTCCCCTTTTGTCATAAACCGTGCGAGCAGAAGAAAGAGTGACAAAAAAATTAAACGCAGGAAAAACAAAGCTGTAAAAGTTACCGTCTCTATCGGTGTTGCTGACTCAAAAAACAAACATTCATCCAGCTGGGATGTGTTAAAGCTTTCTGATAAAGCGTTGTACCGTGCCAAGGCAAATGGTCGTAATTGCGTTTGTAATTAATTTTATGTGAGCTGATATAAGCTGGGTAACGGACAGCGATAAATAAGGCACTCTGCTACCAGAATTCGTATTCTAAGCGATTGCCTTATCTAAAAACGATTTTCTGAAAACTCGCCGCACTCTATATGATTCGTTTCTTTTTTGATTCATCGATCTCTTCAGGTTCTACTTTAATAGCAATATGCGCATCATCACAGTATGGTTGATGGTGCGATTGCTTACAGCCACAAAATGCAACCATAACTTTTTCATCTGCCACATATTTCACCGGTTCAAAACCTGTGCCGTTATGCGAACCATCACAAAACGGCTGAGACTTGCTAAGACCACAGGCGCACCACCAGTATGTTTTTCCTTTCTCAACAACAACACCGAATGGCCCCTTCCTGGCAATAACCGCTTGTTTGCTCATCTCGTATACCCCAGTAAATTTTTTTAATATTATTGATGACGGCTTATTCAGTATCATCCTGTATTAGAATGAAAAAGTAATCTGTGCCCTTTGGTTACTAACTTGTTAAACTAAAATAACTAATCCATAACATAAAATCTGCCATGCACTGGATCTTGAAACTTGTAATAGTCAGTCTGAGCGTTTATGTTTTTCTCAGCGCCTACATCTATTTTATACAATCAAGTCTGCTCTATTATCCAGATATGCCAGGGCGGAATCTTGCCACCTCTCCAGAAAACATTGGCCTGACTTATCAAAATATAGAATTGATTACTGAGGATAACATTAAGCTACATGGCTGGTTCATTCCAAATGATAAAACAAATGAAACGGTTCTTTTTTTTCACGGCAATGCTGGCAACATATCCCATCGTTTAGAGTCCATCGAAATATTTCATCAACTGGGACTAAATGTTTTCATTATCGATTACCGGGGTTATGGTCAGAGTGAAGGAAAAACAACTGAAAAGGGAACTTACCGTGACGCCGAAGCAGCGTGGAACTATCTTAACAAAACACGAGGTATCAGCAGCCAGCAGATCATCATCTTCGGTCGCTCACTGGGCGCATCCATCGCCACCTGGCTTGCAAACAAACACACGCCGGCAGGCTTGATCATAGAATCAGGATTTGCCTCTGTAGCCAGCATGGGACAAAGACTCTACCCTTTTTTACCTATTCGCTGGCTCACTCACTTCAGATATGATACCAGGCAATATGTTAAAAACATCTCGTGTCCCGTCATGATCGCTCACAGCAGCGATGATGAGATCATCCCGTATGTTGAAGGTGTTGAGATTTTTCAGACCGCTCCTGAACCAAAAATATTTTTAGAAATGCGTGGCGGTCATAATGACGGCTTCAT
>JBFFVI010000113.1:0-6382 GCA_041570895.1 Gammaproteobacteria bacterium | reverse complement strand
TACGTTCACCATGAAAGCGCGATAGCGATCGACACCAATGGTGAAACACATCTTGGTTACCGAGGCAATGATGACTTACGCTATGCAACAACTCAGCCATCAAACTGATTTGAACTACCTGCGCAGATCACGCGCTTATCTGTTCTTTCTAGCGGCTGCCGCACTATCTCTTGGATTATATATCTACCTGGTTGTCCGGCAACCTGAAAAGGCTTATCTTATTTCTAATGGTCTCTTTCTTAATGATAATGTAAGACCTGTTTTCGGTGTTATGGGAAACTATCTGCCGACTTTTCTGCATGTTTACGCGTTCATTCTTTTATCAGCTGCCGTCTTTGCGCAAAGCCATCGGCAGGTATTGATCATCTGTCTCAGCTGGCTGATTATCGAAATCATTTTTGAAATAGCACAGATCAATGTCATTGCTCAATCGCTAGCCATTCATATACCTGACTGGTTCTCTGTCATCCCGGTTGTTAACAACACCGCTGATTATTTCCTTATGGGCACCTTCGATACGCTTGATATTTTCTCCATCATTGCAGGAACGCTGATTGCCTATATAACAATTTCCCTCAGCTCATATTTGAGATCAAAGCCCTTTATCTGTGGCGCCGAAAATAGTCAGCACTGATAGTCCCATGCATTCAATCCATTCAAAGTAGTCGAGTTCACCGAAAATACATAAAAGAGGCCTGACCACTTTTAGATTATATGGAGTTCATCCGACTATCACATCTTCTTTTTACGTTCACTAAGCATGAAGGATAAGTAAGAACCAAGAAAGAAGACGAACAGAAAAAGATGCAGAATCAGGGAAGCCCAGAAGGCTTCACGGACTGAAGAAAGATTGGCTACGGCCAGGATCACCACAGTAATACCGACAGGAATCAATAGCATGTTTATCCAGGATCTCCCTGCCGCAATCAAGAGCCCCATCAATACGCCCCAGAAAACCCAGGGAACGACCAATGCGACAGCCAGAGTGATACTCATCTTTTCCTCACATAGTTCTTGTCTATGAACTTACATGTCATATCAATAACGGTTTAGTATATTCTGTTCAATGTATTCCAGGTATTTTATTTGGCATAAAGTTAAAAGGATCTATCCCCCATAACCACAAAAACATGGCAAACTAAACAAGTAAAGGCGTTATTCGGCACATGCAGGAGCATTAATGGCTAAATTAGTGATTGTTGTTTTGATCACACTCAGTGTTTTCACTGGTTGCACGACCAGTTCTGTCGAACTGAAAATGCCACAACCCAGTATTGTCATCGACGACACTGTCGTCGATACAACTGTCCTGCTGGCCGAACAGGCCTATATCAGTGGCAACCAGCTATTCATCCAGTTCCGACACCAGTCAGACACCATAGACAGCCTCGCGATATTGCCTGAACCGGATGAGACGCTGGCATCGGGCTCATCTACCACGCTTTACCTGCAACATGCCATTGATCAGTTCAACGATCTTCCGCTGGCACAGTTATCGTATATAGAGTCTGAACAATGGATTGAGCAAACACCTGAATTGCAGGCGTTACCGATTGCCGGGGTTGCGCTGTGGCGCGAGTTCCGTGACCGGTTGTTCGCAAACATCACGCCCCAGGAGCCGGGCACAGGGATCGTGGTCGAATTTCTCAAGCAGGAAGAATTGTTTTTTTATTTCGACGAACACGGCCTGCTGCAATCGGTAGCACTGCATAACAAACCAGCCGAACTGAGCACTGAAGACACCTTCAAATTTAGTGAATTAATCACCGATGCAACACCCCTGCTCAGTGAGTACATCATAGCGGCCAAAGGCGCAGGCGCTCCGGCACTGCTATTTAATACCGGTGATACTGCAGACTATGGTTACCCGTTTATTTACGCTAACCATAAAACCGGTCAGGTCATTTTTTTGCGTCGCATGCCAGAAGATTCTGAATGCTGCGACCAGACGAACAACAAACTGCCACAAGGCCTGGTACACACCACCAGAAGCCATGTCGAGATATTTTTAAGACAACCCATTGGCTCTGTGGCACGACTCTTCACCCTGGTTACTCACAAGGTAGTCGACACGGTTACACCCAAATCTGTTGTTGTCCTGCAAGCCCAGCCGATTCCGCCGGTGTCTGATAGCGAACCGATGGATCCCGAAGCATGGGAACAGGAATTGAACGAGATTGCCTATTCACCACTATCTCAAGGCTCAATCGAATACCTGGTTGATGGGAAGAATTTCTTCCCCCGCCTGGTTGATGCAATCCAGTCCGCTGAAGAATCCATCGATATACGCCTGTACATTTTTGACAATGACGACTATGCATTGAAGATTGCCAATCTACTCAAAAAACGCTCGAAAGATATCAGGGTACGCGTACTGATCGACGGCATGGGCACTATCAGTGCAGCTTCAGCTAATTCAGCTTCCACGCCAGAAGAATTCGAAGCACCACCGAATATTATTCGTTACCTGGAAAGTGATTCTGATGTCGATGTTCGCATCGCTCTCAATCCATGGCTGACCGGCGATCATACTAAAACCATCCTGATAGATAACAAAATTGCATACCTCGGTGGTATGAATATGGGACGTGAGTACCGCTATGACTGGCATGACCTGATGACTGAACTGCGTGGCCCGATCGTTGATGAAATACAGACGAGCTTTGAAAAGGCCTGGCGCCTGCAGTCCTTCCTGGGAGATTTTCGAGCCGCCTTTTATCGACCTGGAGATCCGGTTAACGAGCCACGACCAGATCACATACCCATTCGACTGCTCTTCACCAAGCCAGGTGACTCCCAGATTCTGCGTACACAACTTGCCGCCATTACCCGCGCAAGGCAACGCATCTACATACAGAATGCCTACTTCACTTCAGACGATATCATCTACGAGCTCGCACAGGCACGGCGTCGAGGCGTAGATGTTCGCATCATCATGCCTTATCAATCTGACAGCGGCATTATTAACCGCAGCAATATCAGAGCCATCAATACCATGCTCGATAATGGTATTCGTGTGTTTGTTTATCCCGGAGAATCTCATATCAAAGGTGCAATCTATGACGACTGGATTTGCCTGGGTTCTGCCAATTTTGATCAACTCAGTTTACGCATGAACAAGGAACTGAATATCGCGACTTCCAATCCCGTTGCCGTACAGGGTTTCCTGGACAAGGTGATGCTGCCGGACTTTGAAAAATCGGTAGAACTGAAAGAACAACTGCCAAAGAAATGGTCTGACTTCCTGATGGAAACGATTGCAGACCAGCTATAGAGTACCGGCTCTAAATTATATACACCGGGAATTTGAAGAACAGGGGATTATTAATCGTGGTCTGCCCGCTATTGTCCTTTAATTTTTCTTTCGCACATCACTTATATACATAGCTGTACCATCTTTTCTCATTTCCATTTCGAATAACTCACTGGCTCTTATCAAATCGCTAAGCCTTTTATACCCATAATTTATTGATGAAAACGAACTATTGTTTGATATGTAGTGGCCTACTTTACTCATATCAGCCCAGCCATCATCTTCCGACGTCTGTTCAACAGCTGTTCTAAGTAACTTCACTAGTGCCGTGTCACGCCTCAGATCACTCTTGCTTTTCTTCACAGCTGGTTGAGCTATTTCTGATTTTTCTTCTTTCTCAGAAACGAGATTCTCCGTGTAGATAAATGGCGAGCAGGCATCCACGAATGGTTTGGGTGTCTTCTTCTCACCAAATCCATAAACAGGCAGTCCGCTTTCAAGTATTCTTAGAACCAATGGAGTGAAATCACTGTCGCTTGTCATCAATGCAAATGCATCAACATTTTTACTATAGAGCAAATCCATTGCGTCAATAATCATCGCTGAATCCGTGGCATTTTTTCCTTTTGTATAAGCAAACTGCTGCATGGGTCTTATTGCATTAGGGTGCAATCTATCTATCCAGCCTGACAGCGACGGATTATTCCAGTCCCCATGTGCATGACGAACATTGACCATGCCATATTTTGCGAGTTCTTCCAGCACGCCTTCTATTGAGTTATGACTAACATTATCGCAATCAATAAGCAGTGCTATTCTTTTTGTTTCTGACACGAATTTCTCCAGTTTGTATAACTCTTAAATTTTGTTATCTTACAAGGCATCGTATTGTAAAAGAGTTTGGTAAAAATTTAATCCCTCCGCCCCCTTTAATTAAAATACAAATTTTCGCCCTAACTATCCGTTTTATTACTATTTGAATTCACCTGATACAAGAATTTTTCTAGCCTGTCGTCAGCATCAAATAAATGCACATTCAACCAGTTTCTCAATAATTGCATATAATCCATTCCGAAAGGAGTGTGGCCATGGCCTAATTTACTTTTTAAAGTAAACAGTTGCTCCATCAAATCGGCATGTTCTTTTTTATGATCGATAATCTCTGGAAATTTATAGACTTCCATAATTTCTTCTTCATTCTTGAAATGCTCTTCTGCTAATGTGACAAAATCACATAGATAATCATATGCCTGATTCGCTGAACCACCTTTCGATATACAATTATCTAAGGCGTCAAGCAGATCGATTAATTGTTGATGCTCTTTTTCTAGTAATGGATGCATGACTGTATTCCTGTTATTAATTGGCGCGCAAGCATATTTGTTTGAGCACAAATTTCATTGAGGCTAACATTCGAGTTAAGTAGCCGCAGCGAAGCGGGGTCAAGCTTGAATACTTGTTATGTTAACGCTTAATAGTAGTAGTGAGCAATTAAAGCGAATCGAATGGGATGGAGAATATACACTCTAATATTAGAAACAATTGCTCTCCGCCTCCTTTAATTCTGGTCCCAAACATTTCCTTCTATTGTTCATCGTAAAAATTTTTATCAGAATTGAAATCCGGCAGTCAAGCCAGTATAAAGGCCTCCAGCATCTCGCTCATTATCGAAAAGGATTACCTTGCCGTACGAATAGCGTACATCTAATCCGAGAACAAAACTCGGATTAATTTCATAATACATGCCTGTTCCTAACCAAACACCCACATCCCTGTCATCCTGTGTCATTATATTATTGCTAACCTGGTATTCGAGTTCGGCTGACATGAATGAAACACCACCTCCGATGTATGGTTGAAGCTTCGAGTTCTGGTCCATGAAGATTTTCCGTATACCTAATTGATACTCCGTGGTATGCCCCAGGTCTTTTATGCCATCATGCTTATATTCATCACCTGTATCAAAAATATCCACTGCAATACTGATTGGCCATGAGTCTTTTTTGATATCGAACAAAACACCCATAGCGAAATGTGTATTGAGTTCAGGCCAATCGCTGCTATCCATAATCTTCAAACCCGCAAAGCCACTAATGTGGCCAGACATCTCATCTGCATTTGTCGTAGCTGTGGACAGAAGTAGCAGCATTGCTATTGGTAAAAAGGAGACGGAGGAATTATTTTTTAACCACTTTATAAAATTGATCATTATTTAATCGCCCCCTTTAATTCAACTCAGTAACGCGTGTAGCCCAGCACCAACAGCAATAACGCAATTATAGCCATAATCGCATGAAGACCAACGATAAACATGGGCGGTGGTGTACGATGCTCGCGCTGGCTGATACGCACGATCAAAAGAATCAGCCCACCAAACAGCGCCAGAACAAACAGAAACGTCGCAAGGTTGTATAACTTATGAGTAGAGTCATCCAGAACTTGCTGCGCCAGTAAGCCGATGCCCAGCAACGCAACGCTGGCGTGCCCCATCGCCAGAGCTAGAGAGCTCCGCCGATAGCGCACACCCAGAACTACGAGAAAAAGACCTAGCGCCACCGCCAGACAAAACAGAATTATTGAGGCAAGAATCATAAATTTTTCTGCATAATGTCCTGAAAAAAAGTGCGGTCAGCAAATATGTTTGAAATCTTACGCGCTTTTTTCATAGGTACCGATAATCCGTGTCTCTGCAATAATGTGCCCTTTCATCGCAGTCTCGATCTGTTTCTTAGTTGCTCTATGCAGGCCCTCTATGACGCAATCCAGCGCATAGAGTTTGTGAAAATAGCGATGCCGTCCGATGGGTGGACATGGCCCGCCATAGCCGATATTTTTCCAGTCATTCAGACCCTGCTCTGCACCTTGCGGCAGCATTGCCGCACTGGCATTTTCTGCCAGCTCATTTACCTCCACCGGTAAATTATATAAAACCCAATGCACCCAGGTTGTCTTTGGCGCTTTTGGGTCGGGCGCATCGGGATCATCAATGATCAGCACCAGGCTTTTTGCCTGTTCAGGGACATTTTCCCAGTGCAGCGGCGGTGAAACATCCATGCCTTCACAGGTATACTTTTCAGGGATGGCGCCGTCATCAACAAAGGCGTTCGACTTTAATCTCAACATGATCAT
>JBFFVI010000112.1:0-6412 GCA_041570895.1 Gammaproteobacteria bacterium | reverse complement strand
TCGTTTTGTTTTTACTGACCATCGCTACCGCCGTCAGCTTCCACAATTTCCTTGGCCTGCCACCAGTAATCGGCATGTTGACCGGCTTAGGTTATCTGCAATTTATGGGCTTTTATCTGAAAACAACCCACTTTAAATTCCTGCCGAAAAACACAGGCAGCCTCGAAAATGAAGAGAATCTAGGCAGCATCGTACCATTTGATATCTTCTCCCGCATAGCTCGCGCCGAGTGGGACACCCTGTTTTTTTTCTATGGTGTTGTGCTCTGCGTAGGTGGTTTAGGCTTCCTCGGTTACCTGGCGATGATCTCTGACATCATGTATTCAGACTGGGGCGCAACCAATGCCAACATCGTCGTTGGTCTACTGTCTGCTATCGTCGACAACATTCCGGTAATGTTTGCCGTTTTAACCATGAATCCAGATATGGCAACGGGGCAATGGCTGCTGGTCACTTTAACCGCCGGTGTCGGTGGCTCACTATTATCCATTGGTTCGGCAGCAGGCGTTGCCCTCATGGGACAGGCACGCGGTAAATACACTTTCTTCGGTCATCTGAAATGGACCCCTGCCATTGCGCTAGGTTATGCCGCCAGCATCACCACCCACATGTGGTTGAATGCTGGTTACTTCTAAGCCAGTTGATTGACTGATTGAGTAGCAATTGCTGCTCAATCAGTCAGCTGGCATCGCCAGATAACGCTGATAGTCTGCTAACCGGTCAACATCCCAACAGGTGTCTAGCTCCTTATAAAAAACATTATTTTTATCGAGCTTGTTTCTTGATTGCTGCATTACCGCTGCAGTGCCCCAGCTGATCTCCTGAAATAAAAAATCACAGGGCTGCTGTAAACCGAGCAGAACATAACCGCCGTCTTCTGCAGGCACAAAAACGACTTCTGCACCCTTATGCAATGCATCGAGTGCCTGTTGAATAGCCACACCATCCAATGCCGGCGCATCAGTGCCTATAACGATACAAAACTTATACTGACGTAAGGCATCCTGTATCGCATTAGACATACGCTCGCCCAGATCACTTCCGCTCTGTTCAAATAAAGTTATCGGGTACTGACGCCTGCATTGCACAAAACAATCATGCTGACTATCAGGTGCGCACAGCAAACGCACATCGCACAAGTTCGCTTTGCCTAACATCAGCAGCCGATGATGTATCAGGTCATGTTGAAGCTGTGTCGCTGCTGAGACACCGATATCAGCAATCAAGCGGGTGTTAACTTTTCCTTCAACCGGTGCTTTTGCGAACAACAGGACAACGCTATCGTGATACCGCATATCAATACAACCGCTTTAATTTGTCTGCTGGCACACCAAGAAAATAATACAGTCGTAACTTCCACATCAACAAGATGGTCGCTACAATACCATTCATTTCCCAGCGTCGACTTGAAGTTATGACTTTTTGTTTCAGGCAAACCGGTTTAGATATTTTTTTCAGACGTTTACAGATTTCAACATCTTCCATCAAAGCAATTTCAGCAAAACCAGCAACACGATCAAAAAGATTCCTGTCGATAAAGATCGCCTGGTCACCGGTGGCGATTGAAGTGAAGCAAGAGCGAAGATTCATCAAACGTTCAATGACTCTGTATACCAATTTATTACTCGACAAGCGGACATCAAAACGACCCCAATAATCTTTATCCTGAGATGAATCAGCAATAACTTGAAGTACATCATCCGGTAACAGTGTATCGGCATGTAAAAACAATAACACCTCACCTGAAGCAATATCTGCACCACTGTTCATCTGCAGAGCACGTCCAGCTTTGGAGACAATAATCATATCCGTAATTTGATGAGCGATTGCCAGCGTATTATCAAAACTACCGCCATCAACGATAATGACCTCGTGTCCCTGCTGACTAATCGACTGTAGATGACGGCTTAAACGAGACAGATTAACTTCTTCGTTGAGCACAGGGATAATAATCGATATTTTCACAGGCGTCCTTGATGAACTATATCAGTGCGCCACCACAGCTGCTCCCCTGACCGGCCGTACAGCCATAACAATGATCCATGATAGCGATATCACTGCCGGTCAAGTCTCTCTTCAGGAGGTCTTTTATATGCGCTTTACCAGTAACAGGTGATTCCCCTGTCGTCAGCGCCGCGGGTAAGCCAAGCATCTGATTAAAATCACAATCATATGCATAACCCAACCAGTCGACACTTAATGTGGTACGACACATAAGACCGGCAAGGTTATCTTTACTGTAGGACGTTTTTAGTAACTGCATATACTCTGTAAACAGCCCTTTTGATAACAGGGTACTGCCAAATCGTTTGATAGGCATATTGGTAATGGTGTACAGGTGATTAAATGAAATATCAAAACGCTGCTTCAATTCTTTTTTGTACGCAGGTTCAAGTACATTTTGTGATGGCGGCAGGTTAATGCCCTGTGGGTTATATACGAGGTTTAGCTGCAATTTTTCATCGATACCATAGCCCAGTTTATTCAGCCGTTTCAAGCCTTCGATACTGCCATCAAAAACACCTTTGCCGCGCTGCGCATCGACATTTTCTTCCAGGTAACATGGCATTGAGGCAATAACTTCCACCTTGTTTTCGGCTAAAAAAGCGGCCGTTTTCTCGTAACCTTTTTCTAATAACACGGTCAGATTACATCGGTCGATAACATGTACACCCATATCGGTCGCCTGTTGAACCAGTGAAAAGAATTCAGGATTCATCTCCGGCGCACCGCCGGTCAAGTCCAGTGTTTTAATATTTTTTTGTTTTAGAAAATCAAGCACATCAGCTACTGTTTCTGCGGTCATAATTTCTTTGCGCCGCGGACTGGCATCAACATGACAATGCAAACACTGTTGATTACACAGATAACCAAGATTAACCTGCAACGTCTCCAGCTGCGCACGCTTTATCCTGGGGAAGTCAGTCTTTACCAATAGATCAAAAGTATCTTTCATAGTATTAAATAGGCGATTCAATCGTTTCGCTCAAAAGCGATCAAAATAGTTTATTTAAGAGGGCGACCATTTTTTTAGTAACAGGACTAAATAGCCGATCTTTATAATACTGCCCTGCAAGTCGTTTGTTAAGTTGTGAATAGCTGGGATAGGCATGAACCAGCGAGGTTATCTTAGAGACTTTCATTTTCTCCTGTACCGCCAGCGCCAGCTCATGAATCAATTCTCCCGCATGGGGTGCAATTATATGCGCGCCTACAATTTTTCCATTATCGGTCAAAATCTTTGCGATGCCTGTTTTATCATTATCAGTAACTGCACGGTCTAGTTGTGAGATTTCAAAATGATGCACTTCTCCATTTTTTAATTTTTCACAATGTTCGACACTGATACCTACCTGGGCCACTTCCGGATCAGTATAAACCACCGACGGTATCACATCATAATTAACCTTTTTTGGTATTTTAAAAATTATGTTGGCTATGACTATACCGGCATGTAACTCAGCGACGTGCGTTAATGGCATTTCACCGGTGACATCGCCACAGGCATAGATGTGTTTGTTACTGGTCTGCAGTTTTCTATTGACCTTGATGCCATGCACATCATAACGCACATTGGCTTTTTCCAGTTGCAGTGATGCCACCACAGGACGTCGGCCTATCGCTACCAGCAGCGCTTTCGCCTGCAGGCTGGTACCATCTTGCAGAATAATCTGGATTAAATTTTCCCGCTGCGCAACCTCAACCACTTCATTGTTTAATATGACCGTTACCCCTTCAGACGATAACGAATCTGCCAATATAGTCGAAGCATCCACGTCCATTCTCGATAATAAACGTGGCGCCAGTTCGATTATGGTCACCTTCGTTCCCAGGCGAGAATAAGCTTGAGCCATCTCTACACCGATGGGACCGCCACCTAAAACAATCATACTTTTCGGTAAAGCAGGCAGACTGAACATATCCTCATTGGTTAGATATGCTACTTGTTCGAGACCTTTAATGGGCGGAATCCATGCTGAAGAGCCAGTCGCTATGACGACGTGTTTTGCATCAATGCTCCTGTCACCCACCTGTACTCGTGAGGCCGAAGTAAAACAGGCTTCGCCGGTTATAACCTCACAGCCCAACGCTTCAAAACGTTCACGACTATCATGCAGCTGAATGCTGTCAATTGCAGTTTTAATCGCCCGATTGACTGCCGTCATATCAACGCAAGGATCGACTGATGCAATACCCCATCGGTTGGCCTGACGCATTACATGCGCTGTAGATGCACTTTTCAATAAAGCCTTACTCGGCACGCAGCCATAATGCAGACAATCTCCGCCCATGGCTTCTTCTTTGTTGATTAAAACGACATCCAGCCCAAGCTGGGCGGCAACGCTGGCAACTACCAGACCGCCTGCGCCGCCACCGATAACCACCAGATCACGTTTTATTGTCATTAACCAATAACCTTAACTTCTAATTTCAACACTGTACCGACAATGGATATAAAATGTTGTTCATAAAAATTTTTATTATGCGCATAAAAAAGGCTGGTTATACCAGCCTTTTGCTATTTTATAACTGATATCGATATCAGAGTACTTTTCCCATCAAAGCAAATGATTTTACAAATGCTCCAGCAAGACTTGGATCTTTTATCATCGTGGCGTAATCACCCTTTGCGAAACGCAATTTTCGCGATGTATAAGCTATACCAAGTTTCATTAAACCCGGTGGTTTAACGATGAGGGATAACCAGTCATCATTTGTTGCCCGGATATCCCACTTAACCTCATCTAAAGCTGCGGTATTTATCGAAGAAACCATACCATTTTGAATAGTCATAGTGAATGCGGGCTCCTCAGATTCAGCCAAACCAAAAGCAACTACAGAGTTAAAACCAGCACGTTCAAGCGACGTGGTAATTTCTTCGTCCGCATTCCACGCATCCTTAAAAGCCTGCGACCATTCATTTGAGAATAAATCTGCCATTGAGTAAATCCCGTTTTTTATATATTTCGTTGTAGATTCATGCAGTTTCCACGAAAAAAATGTTTTTGTCAAAAGATTCAGTAACTTCCAACTGCATTTTTATACATCTTATAGACCGGAAAAGTCGGATAATTTATAAAAAATCGCAACATTTTGGTGATAATTTCACCATTATTAGAAAAATTATAACTTTTATAAAAATGTTATATATAATTTTCGACCCAGGATTTAATATCTGCCGCATTCATTGCGCCCGCCTGCCTGGCAATTTCGCGACCATTTTTGAACACTACCAGTGTAGGAATACTGCGAATATTTAGACGTGCCCCAATATTCTGTTCGTCTTCAGTATTTAATTTTGCCAGACGAGCGCGTGGCTCCAGTTGCGCCGCTGCCTGTTCAAATGCTGGCGCCATCATCTTACAAGGGCCACACCAGGGCGCCCAGAAGTCAACCACCAGAGGAATATCATTTTTGTTTATATGTTTTTGAAAATTATCCGAATTTAAGGTCACAGGTTGTTGATGAAATAATGCTTTTCGACACTTTCCGCAAGCCGGCCTGGCGGTTATTTTTGCCGCTGGAATACGATTGATGGTACTACACCAGGGGCAGACTATATGTTTTGTATCGCTCATAACTATCTCTATTTAAATCAATTGATTACAAACAACATGAGGGTGAATACTGCTTTTTCAAGGATGAATAAAAGGATTATCCTGATACATAAACGTCAATCGATTGGCGCAACCAGTCAATCAAATAATCCGTTCCCCCACTATTCTATTTATAAACAATATTGGAGGAGCAAAATGTTTAATTCATATAAAAAACAAAGTGATGTTTTAGAAAAATTTAGAATACATGCGCATCTTCGCAGTTATGTAAAAGAACCGATTATTGTTGATGAGAAATTATTACAGGAAGCCGTCACTAAATTACAAAAACTCCCTTTCGAATATAAAGATCCAACTGACTCGATTGCTGTAGAGCTAGTGTTAGATTCATATCGTCTAGGTTACTTCAAGCTGGATGATCTAACTAATGTGGGGTGTGATTTAGTTAGACAAGGTAAATATCGTGGCCACCTGCAGTTATCTAACAACAGAGTTTATCAAAACAGGATATCAAGAAATCGCCATAATTTAAATACAGTATAGCGACGAGCATGCAGCAGATGTCACTACGGTTGGATAACACAGGTTCGGATGTGAACCTTTCTTTTGACCGAATTTACTAACCAAATTAATCGAATTTTCGATTAATTTGGTGCAGATAAAACTTATATGCAAAAAAAAGCCCCTGAACATGCAGAGGCTTTTTTATTTCGATTGGCGGAAGAGGTGGGATTTGAACCCACGAAGGGCGTAAACCCTTGCCAGTTTTCAAGACTGGTGCTTTCAACCGCTCAGCCACCCTTCCAAGTTCTCAGCTCACTGAGAAGCGCGTATATTACGTGAATTCTCCAAGT
>JBFFVI010000111.1:0-6472 GCA_041570895.1 Gammaproteobacteria bacterium | reverse complement strand
GAGTGTCATCCATTCGATGGTGACCTACAGTGATGGTTCAGTGTTAGCGCAACTGGGGAACCCGGATATGCGGACACCGATAGCACATGCGTTGGCCTGGCCGGAAAGAATCAGTTCCGGAGTTGAACCACTGAATATATTTGATGTCGCAAAACTTGAGTTTGAACAGCCAGATCTGGATCGCTTCCCGTGTCTGCGATTATGTTATGAGGCGATAACCATGGGCGGTACAGCTACGATCGTTCTGAATGCGGCAAATGAGGTTGCCGTTGCCGCTTTCCTGGATGAAAAAATTGGTTTTACAGATATAGCAAAATTAATCGAGCAAACCTTAGGCCTTGCGACTATTAACGAAGACGTAAGTTCGGTTGAGCGGATTCTCGAAGCAGATGCTTCAGCAAGAATAATCGCTAATAAATGCATCGCTGAAATGCTTTAAAATATTCACTATTATAATTATTACAAAATTCTATGGGCGTCATACATAACATCTTTTTCTTCATCGTCGCTATCGGCGTACTGGTCACTTTTCATGAGTTTGGCCATTACTGGGTTGCACGTAAAGCCGGTGTTAAAGTCTTACGCTTCTCAGTAGGGTTTGGTAAACCATTATTCAGCTGGCGAAGAAAAACAGCAGAAGGTGATGAGATCGAATACGTCATTGCGGCTATTCCTCTGGGTGGTTACGTCAAGATGCTCGATGAGCGTGAAGGCGAGGTGTCAGAGCTTGAGAAAAGTCGTGCCTTCAATAATCAGAATATCTCTAAACGTATCGCTATCGTTTTTGCGGGCCCGGCGTTTAACTTCATATTAGCTATATTTTTATACTGGCTCGTGTTCATGATGGGTACCACGGTCGATCGTCCTTTCGTCGGCGAAGCTGAGCCCGATAGTATCGTTGCTAGTGCGGGTTTTGAGGTTCAGGATGAAGTCTTAATGGTCGGTGATGCGGTGGTTAATTCGTGGAATGAATTCAGACTGGAGATCCTTGATCAGGGGCTTGATGGTGGTGATCTTCAGATAAGAGTCAGGGCTAGAGACAATTATGAATATACGCGTCTGCTCGCACTGGGCGATATACGTTTACTGGAAAATGAGGGCGATATCTTCAAACTCATCGGATTTAACCAGTGGATACCAGAGTTAAAAGCCGAGATCGGTGGCGTGATGGAAAATAGCGCAGCGGAAAATGCGGGTTTGCGTAAAGGCGATGTTTTTCTTCAGGTCGATGGCATCGCAGTTGATCAGTGGTCATCGTTGGTTGAGATGATTCGTGAAAAACCAAATAAAGCGATGCAGTTTGTTGTCTTGCGTAATGGTGTCGAGGAGATTGTTACGGTTATTCCGCAGAGCCGTAAAACGAAAGATGGAGAGCAGGGTTTTATTGGTGCGTATCAACACCTGCCTGAAGAGGTAAGGCAGATGCTGATCACACGCATAGAGTATTCACCGAGCGAAGCATTGATGAATGCAACAGCAAAAACCTGGGATATGTCGACATTAACACTTCGTGTCTTATGGAAGATGGTGTCCGGTGAAGCGTCGTTATCTAACATTTCAGGACCGATCACCATAGCAACTTACGCCGGGGTAACGGCGAGCATCGGCCTGGTGTCGTTCCTGTCATTTCTTGCTGTCATCTCAGTTAGTCTGGGTGTGTTGAATCTATTACCGGTACCTATGCTGGATGGCGGACATTTATTTTATTACCTTATCGAAATAATCAAAGGCTCACCCGTCTCAGAAGCATTTGAATTACGCGGACAGCAGGTTGGCATGGCCATCCTGGCATTATTGATGAGTGTGGCGATATTTAATGATCTACAACGTCTGGTGCAGTAGTCGGGTAAGATAACCCGTAATTAACTTATGAATCAACATCTGGCTTTAAAAACACCGCAATGTATCGTAATGAAAATTCTGAATAAGATGTCTATTCAAGTATTTTCGTGCTTTGCTTTGTGCCATAATTCCTTCGCATCTGAGTGACTCAGAACTAAATTAGAGATTTCATCGCTGTATGTCATTCATTCGTATTTTATTTATTATTTTGCTCAGCAGTGTCTGCATGTTACCTGCACATGCAGATTCATTCGTCGTAAGTGAAATAAAAATCGAAGGTCTTCAGCGCCTGCCTGATGGAACTTTATTAAATTATTTACCTATCGTAGTCGGTGACCCGGTCGATGATAATCAGATCACTTATTCTGTCAGCGAATTGTATAAAACAGGCTTCTTCGCGGATGTGAAGTTTTTCCGTGATGGCGATATCCTGGTCGTTAGGGTGAAGGAAAGACCTTCGATTGCCGATGTACAGTTTTCAGGTAATTCAGACATCGATGACGATGCGTTAAAAGATGCCCTGGTCGACATCGGTGTGACACGCGGGCAAATTTATAACCGCTCCTTGCTGGAGAAACTAACCCTGGAACTGGAGCGTGTTTATTTCAGCCAGGGTAAATACGGTGTCAAGATCGAAACCGAGGTCACTGAGCTTGACCAGAATCGGGTAGATATCAAAATAACGATATCTGAAGGACAGGTGGCACTGATCAAACATATAAACATCGTCGGTAACGATGTTTATGATGACGATATCCTGCTCGATGAGCTGGACTCGGGTGTGCCATCATCATGGGCATTATTTTCTTCGATCGATGAATATTCCAAACCAAAACTCAATGGTGATCTGGAAAAGATACGCTCTTACTATCTGGATCGAGGTTATATAAGATTTTCCATCGAATCAACACAGGTCTCTATAACCCCGGACAAGCAGGATATCTACATAACGATCAATGTTACTGAAGGCGATCGTTATAAGATCTCTTCTTCTGATCTCACCGGTGAACTGGTGGTTAATCGTCAGACCATGGAGTCGCAGATATTGACCAGGCAGGGTATGTATTTTTCACGCAGCTTGATGACCACCAGTAAAAAACGTCTGGAAAATCAGATGGGGCGAATCGGTTATGCTTTTTCTGAAATAAAAATCACCCCGGTGATCGATGATGTAAAAAAAGAAGTTGCCTTGACCTATCATGCTATTCCGGGTGAAAAAGTCTATGTGCGCCGGATCGACATTCATGGTAATGACAGTACCCAGGACCAGGTCTACCGACGTGAGATGCGCCTGATGGAAGGTTCGGTGCTAGCCAGTGATCTACTGGAGCGATCTAAAACACGTATCCAACGGCTACCTTTTGTGGAAACCGTTAATGTCGATACCACTCCTGTGCCCGGAACCAGTAACCAGGTTGATCTGAAAGTATCACTGGAAGAGAAGCTGGCGGGCAGTTTCAATATCGGTGCGGGTTACTCGCAAACCCAGGGTCTGCTTTTCAATGTAGGCTTAACCCAGGAAAACTTATTTGGTACCGGTAAACGCCTGTCTTTAAATATTAATACCGACCGAGCAAATACCATCTACAGTGCGGCATATACCAACCCTTATTATACGATCGATGGTATCAGCCGTACGGTCAGTGTCTCATTCAGGGAGAGGGATGCAGCTGAAGAACTGATCAATAATTACCAGACCAATTCCGGCGATCTGGGTATTAATTATGGTGTGCCATTATCCGAATTTAATACTCTGAGCCTGGGTTATGGTTTAAGTTATATAAAAATATTACCGGGTCTGTTGACATCGCGTGATGTTAAACTCTTTTTAGAAGAAAACAATGGTGAGACTTCCTTCACCAGTGTGACATTGAATGCCAGTTTCTCACACGATACACGCAACCGAACTGTGTTTGCCACTGCCGGTACACAACATACTCTCGGTATCAATATGACGGCCCCGGGCAGTGATCTGGAATACTATAAAGCGACCTATATAACAAATACTTATATTGGTGTGACCAGTGCCACAACCTTATTATTACGTTCCAATCTCGCCTATGGTGATAGTTATGGCGATACCTTCGCGTTACCATTTTTCGAGCGCTATTTTGCCGGTGGTATTCGTACCGTTCGTGGTTATGAGTCGAACTCTCTGGGTCCTCGAGATCCGGAAAATGGTGCACCTATCGGTGGTAATATGCGTGTTACTGCTGGCGCTGATTATATATTTCCTATACCATTTATCGAAAAACCACCAAGTTCTGTACGTTTAAGTGCATTTCTGGATATAGGTAACGTGTTTCTGGATAACTTCCATACTTATGATGCACCTATTGGTGATAATGGATTCCAGGCAGACCAGTTAAGAAGCTCGTATGGTTTGTCCCTGGTGTGGGTTTCACCCATCGGCCCGCTTCGTTTCAGTTATGCTGAAACAATCAATAACGTATCGAGTAGCGGAACTGGTGCAGTCGATGATTATGGTGACAGGTTACGAGCATTCCAGTTTAGTATTGGTTCATTCTTCTAAGGAGAAAATAAAGTGAAAAAGTTATTTATTAGTCTTATATTGTTAGCAGGTCTTATATCGACAAATGTTGTTGCTGCAGATCTAAAGATTGGCGTAGTAAGTGTTGAAAGAATTTTAACCGAGGCGCCACAGGTCGATGCCGTGAATACCACCATGCTGGAACGCTTTGGTCCACAGCGTGATGAACTGAAAAGTTTAGAAACTGAAATCACCAAGATGCAGGAAAATTACAAACGTAATGAACTGGTGATGACCGAAGATAAATTGAATGATCTGAAGAAAGAGATCATCGGTAAGATACAGTTGTTAAAACAGCGTGAAGCGGTTTTAACCCAGGAAGTTACTACCGTTAGAAATCAGGAACTGGCAGTATTACAGCAACAGGTACGAGGTATCATCGACGATATCGCTAAAAAAGATAAATATAGCCTGGTATTGAGTGAAGGTGTTGCCTATGCTGATGACAAACTTGATATTACCGATAAAGTGCTGGACCGAATGAAAACAGCATTTGCTAAAAAGAAAAAATAAATAATTTTATCAATTCTTATGTCGATTAAACTTTCTGAGCTTGCGGAAAAAATCAACTGCCGTCTACAGGGCGATGATTGTTTAATCGATAATGTTGCTGATATAAATGAAGCCGAGCAGGGACAGCTGGCGTTTATTTATAATTCTAAATACCTGGATAAGCTGGCGACCACAAATGCTTCTGCTGTCATCCTTAAGGAAGAATGGGCTGCTGGCTGTAACCGGTCAGTCATCGTTGCAGAAAATCCACGCCTGGCATTTGTCAAAGCTGCACGATTATTAAATCCCGAGAAAAGGTATAAACCCGGTATATCCGGCAGAGCGGAAGTAGCAACCGATGTCACGGTGCCTGGGTCAGTCTATATCGGTCCGAACGTCGTGATCGAGTCTGGCGTAAAGCTGGGAGACGGTGTACAGATACTTGCCAACAGTGTTATTTCATCCGATGTAATTATTGGCGATAACACTGTTATTCATCCTGGCGTGACCATCGGCCATAGTACCCAGATCGGTAAAAACTGTATAATTTATGCAGGTGCAGTTATCGGCGCTGATGGTTTTGGATATCAGAGAGAGGGTGATCATTATCTAAAAATCCCGCAATTAGGCAATGTGCGGATCGGAGATGATGTCGAGATCGGCGCAAATTCTACTGTAGATCGTGGCGCGCTGCGTGATACGGTGATCAATGATGGTGTTAAACTTGATAACCAGATACAGATTGGCCATAACGTGGTTATCGGCAAACACACGGTTATGTCTGGTCAATCCGGTATTGCAGGATCAACCATAGTCGGTGAATATTGTTTGATCGGCGGCGGAGTTGGTATCAGCGATAACATAGAGGTGGTTGATAACGTGACCATCAATGGCAGAACGCTGGTTACATCGTCAATAAAAGAGCCAGGGACATATGCCTCCAGTATGCTGGCCGATACTGTAAAAAACTGGAGAAAGAATGCTTTGCGTTTCAGGCATCTTAACGAGATGGAAAAACGTTTAAAAGCCCTGGAAAAAAAATTAGAATCTGAATGACAAATTTAATCAATCGCTGTTATCGAACAGTGATAGGCGTTGGAGATACTCTGTGAGTGAAATGTATATAGAAGAAATAAGAAAATTTTTACCTCACCGGTATCCTTTTTTACTAGTAGACCGTGTGATCGAATGTGTTCCTGGCGAAAGAATAACGGCGATAAAAAACATCTCCATCAATGAGCCGCAATTTACTGGCCATTTTCCGAATCAGGCCATCATGCCAGGCGTGTTGATCATAGAAGCGCTGGCTCAGGTCACAGGTCTGTTGGGTTTTCGCACTATGAGTGAAGAGCCAAGTGAAGATATTTTATATATGCTTGTCGGTGTTGATAATGTCCGCTTCAAACGCCAGGTGGTTCCCGGTGATCAGCTAACCTTAAAAGCTACAATTGAACGCCGCTCAAAAGTTATCTGGAAATTTTCTTGCGAGGCTAGCGTCGATGGCGAGATATGTACTGCGGCAAACTTACTGTGTGCGGCATCACCAAAAGACGGGCAGTAATCAATGATACATCCTCAAGCGATTGT
>JBFFVI010000110.1:0-6542 GCA_041570895.1 Gammaproteobacteria bacterium | reverse complement strand
ACAACTGACCATTTCTCCATCGTTACTGCTTTTCGATTACACCGAATTCAGCACCACGGATCAAGAGCTGGATAATGAATCAGGCTGGATACCCGGGCTGGAAGCAAGACTAAACCACTCATTTGCCAACGACTGGTCATTCGCTATAGTGAGCGCATACTATTCAGGCACGGTCGATTACGTTGGACAAACTCAGTCGGGCGTCCCTCACACCACAGACACTGGAACAGACCTGTTTCGAATTGGCGGCCAGATAAACAGGAAAGTTTATAAACAAATACATTTATTTCTTGGTGCACAATCCCATCAGTGGGACAGAGACATCAAAGACAATAACAATGTTAGCGGCATATACGAGACCTATAAATGGCTGGAATATTCTATAGGACTAAATTCGGATGTTTACACTCGAGAAAACAACACATTAAATTTGCAAGTCGCTTACCTTTTAATAAGGAATGCGACTATAGATGTCGACCTCACCAGAGTAAATTTAGGTGCAACAACACTCGATATAGCTGACGGCACAGGCGCACGTATAAACCTGAACTGGAAAACAATAACCACAAACAACATCAACTATGGCCTGTCTTTATTTGCTGAAGGCTGGGACTTTGGCCGCAGCAACACCAAACAAACGCAGGGCGGCTCAACAATTGTTTTTGTTACAGAACCCAGAAGCGAAACACGAAATATTGGACTACAATTTAACATTGAATATAATTTTTAAAGCATGCAACATTAAGGAATGAAAATTTCAGGGCTGCCTAATGAAAAATAGTTCGGCCAGTAATCGTTCTCAAAGTCTTGCTGCACATCTTAGCCTGTGGATCATTTCACTGGTCGCTCTTATTTTCATCGCTGTCTTGAGTACAAATTATTTTCTCTCACGATTTTTACTTGAAGATTATGTTAGTGATCTGGCTAAAACAAAAACATCCTCGACCGTTCGAAAAATTGAAACCACTTTCAACACTGTCTCATCCAATGCTGACGCGTTAGCGGCTGTAATAGCAAGCAGCGACGTTACTGAACGACAGATTCATCAAACGATTAAAGCCTTTTTAAATACCAACATGGCTATATTTGGTATGACGGTTGCCTTAGAACCCCAGACGTTGATCAGCTCCATCGGTGACTTTTCACCATATTTCTATAGAAAAGATAACAGCATCGCATTTTCTGACCTGGCAAGCAGTAACTATCAATATAAAAAATGGGCATGGTATAGCGAGCCGAAAAAGTTAAATACTGCCGTCTGGTCAGAGCCCTATCTTGATGAAGGTGGCGGCAATGTTTTAATGACCACCTACTCCACGCCGATATACCTGGCCGATGGCAAAACCTTTGCGGGTATAGCAACGGCTGATATTGAATTATCCTGGTTGGATGAAATCACTAAAGAACTAATAATTGGCGAATCTGGATTTGGCTTCATCCTGTCTAACAAAGACACCGTGATAGCGCATCCCGATAAGACACTAAACCTGAAAAAGTTAAACCAGACAAAAGTTAATCCACAAAACTGGCAGAAGTATCTGGACAGCAAAAATAAATCTTCAGCCGTCTACCTGAAATCTCCCTGCAATTACCGTGATGGCGATTGCTGGATCGTGATCGAGACATTAGGTGAAACAGGATGGAAAGTTATCATCGTCCTGCCCGAACAGGAACTCATCTCTGACATCAATTCGTTAACCATAAAGATTTCTCTTATCGCTGTTGCAGGCCTGTTCATTTTATTAGTCGTGGTCATTTTTATTACTCGTCATCTGACGAGCCCTCTGGGCAAACTTGCGACTGCAACTCAGGACATCGGTGCAGGTTATCTCGATGTCGAACTACCCCGACCGGTACGCAGAGATGAAATAGGCATACTGACAGATGATTTCAGCGCGATGAGAGATGCACTAAAAACCTATATCGCCGAAATACAGGAAACCACTGCAAAACAACAGAAACTGGAAAGCGAGATTCAGATCGCAACCGACATCCAGATGTCGATGATTCCTGGCTCTGGTAATGCCTTTATTCAGAATGAGCACTATCAATTATTTGCCTTTTTACAACCCGCCCGCTCCGTCGGCGGCGACCTGTATTATTTCCAACAGACGGACAATGTACTGCATTTTATTATTGGCGACGTATCAGACAAAGGCGTGCCTGCAGCTTTATTTATGGCCAAGACCATCACACTCTACACGCGCGCATTGAAAGACAAACTTACCCCGGGCCAGACATTTACCATGATGAACGACATACTGTCGGAAAACAATGATGCCTGCATGTTTGTCACCGCGCTATGTGGAAACATCGATCTCGATACCGGCTCGATAACCATGGCGAACGCCGGTCACATGTCACCGATCATCAAACAGGAAGCCCAGACAAATGAACATGAAATAAAAGGAGCGATCGCTCTCGGCTTAATGGAAGCTATAGATTATCCAGACATCGCATTCAAACTGGACAACAATTCCTCATTAGTTATGTATACTGACGGCATCTCTGAAGCACATGATAGCGAAGACGGACAATATACTGACGAAAGGCTGCTCGAACTAGTCACCGACTTAGCACCCATGTCCGTCGAAGACACTGGTAACAAAATCATAGAAAGCGTCTTCAGTTTTGCCGCAGGTACGGAGCAGTTTGATGATATAACATTGCTTATCGTCCATTTTGAATAAACCGGCATGAATCTATCACAACTCCACAAACAAACCTTTGTCGTACAGAACAGGACCTCAGAATGCAGCAACCTCGCCAGGCTACTGGCTGCGTTTATCAAATCGAATGATATACCTGATGAAATATACAATGATCTGCGACTGGTACTCGAAGAGGCCTTTGTCAATATCGTAGATTACGCGCAGCCAAAAGACAAAAATCATAGCATTACCGTAGAGTTTAATAACAGTGCCGATTCAATCAGCATCACCTTTATCTATACAGGCATAGCGTTTAACCCATTAACTGACTGCGATACGAATATTGAAACCGATGATCATTGCGAAGGCGGCATGGGTATCCACATCATCAAGTCACTAACAGATGAGCAGAAATACGATAGAATCAAACAACATAATGTATTTACTGTAACTAAGCACTATACTAACTAGCACAAAATTAAAGAAAACAGGAGAGAACCATGTCATTAGTAATCACCGTCACCCCCGAAGCAAATAATGGCAAACGAGTCTCGATCGCAGGTAGTCTTGATAGCAATACAGCACCACAGCTACAACAAAGCATCAATGCAGAAATCGATGATTCAGTCAGCACCACGATCATCGACTTTAAAGATCTCGATTTTTTAAGCAGTGCCGGCTTGCGAGTGATCTTTAAAACAAAAAAAGTGATGGATAACAATGGCGGTAAATTTTTGCTTGTTAACCTGCAACCTCAGATCAAAAAAGTTTTTGAAATCATCAAGGCACTTGATGGCATGGACGTATTTAAAGACCAGGATGAAATGGATGACTACCTGGCGGCGATGCAAAACAAAGTTAAAGAAGGCGAGTAAAACAGGATTACCCACTGAATAAGAAGCCTGTCTATGATTTAAAAAATGCTTTACACTCTCCAGCTATTGAAGCGATAACTGGTTATTCGCTGGCTGCCCGGACATCATCAAAAACAGAATAAACATCGCTTTCCCAGCGTCTGAACATCACTTTCCCGGCTTCATCATCGATCATATCCGCATACACCATTGGGTTAATCGTAACCAACACTGTTTCCCCGCCTTCGGCAAAAATAGAAATCTTTGGCGGCATATATGCAGACAGTACCGGATACTTATCCACCAGGTGCTGTATCTCTTCCGGTTTACCGACGAAGACCACCCGGTACTTATCTGTTTTATAACCCATACCGGTCAAGCCAACATCGATCCGCTGCACACGTGTGATCTCGTAACCATGTTCTCTAATCGAAGTCTGCAGCGTCAGCATGGCTTCAGGGAAACTCTGTTGCGTGCGGACCATTAACATATCACTTGCCGCTACCGGGCCTGCAATACAGATCAAAATGATAACCGTCAGGTATTGAATAATGATTTTCATAAGGTTGCATCCTCTAACAGACCGCTATAAACCTCATACATCTGTTCACACGACTCATCCAGCTCATGATTGTTAAATAGTTTGCTCAATCGCCTGGGATTAATCGTAGTCAACTGCACTTTGCCATCTTTCTCTACCACGGTTACCCGACAGGGAAGAAAGATGCCAACACGCGGATCAATCGTCAGCGCTTCAAACAAAAAATCAAAGTTACAGAAATGCAGCACGACCTGATTTTTGTTTTCCTTACCTTCTTCAACAAGACCGTGCTCAAGATAATCGGTGCGTATCAGAGTGAAATTCTGGTCGGTAATAGCCTGCTTTAAATTCTCGACCGTCTCGTCCATACCATAGGGAGAATCCATAACGATTACCGGCGACTCATCTTCACTTTTATTTAAGGTTTGTTTTAATTCGGCTGCCGTTTTTTCAAATGAGCGAATATATGCAACGATATCATTGATATCCTCTTCTGACAGACCGGCAACCAGCATCGATGTCATTGGTGTACCTTCACGCCCAAAAGTAATGGTATCGCGTATCATGACGTCACTGGCTGCTGCCAGGAAGCCGTCATTATTCAAAGCCGGAGCGATAACGGGCAGGTCACGTTTCCTGGAAAATGTTACACCAGTACCCTGGCCGCCACGCCCATCTTCACCATGGCATTGCGCACAATATTTCGCAAATAACTGTTTGCCATGCTCACTGTTGCCCTTAACGATGCTGCTGTCTTCAACTGGCGCCGGTTTATCAGACCAGCTACGGATATAGTTAACGACAGCATTGACCTGGGCATCGCTCAGGTCATTAAATGCTGGCATGATCCTTCCTGGTCGGCCTGCACGTATTGTCTTTCTAAGGTATTCGTTCGACACGCTGCTTAAAAACGAAGGTAACGCGATAGGAACACCTACCCCGCCCTTGCCGTCCATACCATGACATGACGAACAATACCTGCCATACAGCTCATCACCATGCGGCGCAGCATACGTATTCAGACTAAAAGTTAGAATAAAAAGAAAAGCAAATATTTTTATGCGCATAATGTGATGTAAATGAGTCTTGAGAGTGACAAAAATTAACCCGGAGGCCAGCTCATGCTGCGCCCGCCTAGCAGGTGCATATGAATATGAAAAACAGACTGTCCTGCTTTTTTGTTACAGTTAACCACTGAACGATAACCATCATCACTTATGCCGTGCTGAGAAGCAATCGCTTTTGCGGCAGAAAATAATTTACCCATGATAATTTCATCGCCTGCCTCGATATCATTGACGGTAGAAATATGCTTTTTTGGAATAATTAAAACATGGACTGGCGCCTGCGGGTTAACGTCATTGAACGCCAGCACGTCATCATCTTCGAAAACAATATCGCCCTTGATATCACCATCTCGAATTTTGCAAAACAAACAATCACTCATGATTCACCCCAAAGGAGTAACTAGAACTCGAACGAATAATAAACATGCTGATATTGATCAATATAGAATCAACCATAATATCTTCAAGAGTCGAAGCGCTGCCTGCCACTAAATGCATGCGCTAAAGTACCAACATCAATATACTCCAACTCGCCGCCCAGTGGAACACCGTGAGCAATTCGTGTTGTCATCACCTGATGTCTGGCCGCCATATCCGAAATATAATGCGCGGTGGCCTCACCTTCAACCGTAGGGTTAGTTGCCAGAATTAACTCTTTAATCTCGCCACTTGCCAGCCTGATTTCAAGTTGGCCTAATCCCAGTTCAGCAGGCCCGATACCATCGAGGGGCGATAGATGCCCCATCAGAACAAAATATTTACCGCGAAACTCTGCCGTATGTTCGATGGCATAGACATCTGCAGGTGTTTCGATAACACATAGCGTACCGTTCTCCCTGGAAACACTGTTACAGATTTCACATACTTCTGTTTCGCTCAAGGTTCGGCACATCGAACAATGCCCGATTTTTTCTACTGCTTCGGTCAGTGCTGAGGAAAGTTTTTTTGCACCTTCTGTATCGCGTTCAAGTAAATAGAAGGCCATGCGTTGCGCAGATTTAGGGCCGACGCCTGGCAAGCACTTTAACGCATCGATCAACTGTTGGAGTAACGGTGACATAAAATAATAGCAGCTGGCCTAAAAAGGCAACTTCATACCCGCAGGTAGATTCATGCCAGCGGTGACGCCGGACATCTTTGATGCTGATTCCTGTTCTATTTTTCTCACTGCATCGTTTACCGCAGCAGCCAGAAGATCTTCGATCATCTCTTTATCATCCTGCATCAGGCTATCATCGATATTAACGCGACGTAATTCATGACGGCCATTCATTAAAACTTTCACCATGCCACCGCCTGCCTGCCCTTCAACTTCCATATTGGCGATTTCCTGTTGCGCTTTTTGCATGTCTTCCTGCATTTTCTGCGCCTGTTTCATCATGTTGCCCATTGCACCTTTCATAATTACCTCTTTGATCTAAGATTCTTT